>JAGDMY010000041.1 GCA_017860765.1 Chloroflexota bacterium
GAGCATAACTTTACGCGCAAAAAAATGGTTGAAACTGAGGGAAATATTAGTATAGGCATTGCAGACCTGCTCATCAGGCAACTGAATGTTAAGGCCGATTGATTTGACTCCGGCCTCCTGTGCACCCCAGTTAGCAGCTTCCATCGCTCCCGGCCCGCCACCGGTAATGATGTTAAAACCTTCTTTGCCTATTAACCTGGCAATTTCTCGAGTCTTCTCGTAGTCAAGAGTCCCGGGCTTGAGCCTGGAAGCTCCGTAGATAGTAACCGCCGGTTCAATCCCGGAGAGCCTGTCGAAACCCTCAACCAGCTCGCCTATAATACGGAACAGCCGCCACGATTCCTCCTTGGCCAACTGATTGATTTCGTATCTTTCAGCCATGTATCACCTCGGTTGTGAAAATTTGGGTTCCGGCTATTATATGAGCATATGTGCAATTGGCTTAGCTGTCAAGTAGGTGTTATACTGCCAATATATTATTTAAAAGGAGTCATCTAAGTGAAAAGAGGAGACGGACGGGCCTTTAATCAGCTAAGGGAAGTCAAGATAACACCTGGATACCTGGCCTTTGCTGAAGGTTCGGTTTTGATCGAGTTGGGCAAGACCCGTGTTATATGTTCCATAAGTCTGGAAGATAGAATACCGCCCTTTCTCAAGGGAACCGGGAGGGGCTGGGTAACGGCGGAATACTCCATGCTGCCGAGGGCCACCCTCACCCGTACACCCCGGGAAGTTACCCACACCATGCGAACTGGTGGACGTACCCACGAGATCCAGAGACTGATCGGACGTTCACTCAGGGCCGTGACCAACCTGGAGGCACTTGGCGAAAGGCAGCTAACAGTCGACTGTGACGTGGTTCAGGCCGATGGAGGCACCCGTACTGCCTCTATAACCGGGGCCTATGTGGCCCTTTATCAGGCTTTGAAGAATATGCAGGGCATGGGGCTGATATCCTCCATGCCCTTAAAAAGCAGCGTGGCTGCCACCAGCGTAGGCATTGTGCGGAGCTATATGATGCTGGACCTGTGCTATGAGGAGGACTCCCAGGCAGAGGTAGACTGCAATGTGGTCATGACTGACCAGGGGACCTTCGTAGAAGTGCAGGGTACCGCTGAGGCCAAACCTTACTCCAGAAATTCACTGGACGGTCTGCTGGGCCTCGCCGAGTCAGGCATCAAGCAGCTTTTCGAAATACAGAAAAGTGTATTAAAAACGCTTTAGCTTTTAAGCGCCACTTTAGGGAGGTTTGCCATTGAGGCTTCTTTAAGGCCTCACCTGTCCGCTGCCGAAGATAATCCACTTGTAGGTGGTCATCTCCTTTAGTCCCAAAGGCCCCCTGGCATGAAACTTTTGAGTACTTATGCCAACCTCAGATCCCAGTCCGAACTGTCCTCCATCGGTAAAACGAGTGCTGGCGTTCAGGTAGACGCAGGCGGCATCCACCTCATTCAAGAAACGCATGCCGCAGGAATAATCTTCGGTTATAATTGCCTCAGAATGACCCGAGCCGTATTTCTCAATATGCATCAGGGCTTCATCCAGGGAGTCCACAACTTTGACCGCCGCAATAAGCGCCAGAAACTCCTTACCCCAATCCTCATCGGTGGCTGTTTTCAATTTTAAGGCAGGATTAGCTTTTAAAATTTCCAGGGCCCTGGCATCGCAATGCAGTTCGACACCGGCCTTGTTTAACTCAAGGGCCATGGCCGGCAGATACTTAGCAGCTATATCCTTGTGCACTATTACGGCATCCAGGGCGTTGCATACGGTAGGTCTCTGGACTTTGGCATTGTAGACAATGGCTACGGCTTTCTGAATATCCGCCGCCCTGTCCACAAAAGTGTGGCAGACCCCGATTCCTCCGGTGACCACAGGCATACTGGCGGTTTCAGCCACAAATTTAATCAGGTTGGAACCACCCCTGGGAACAATAAGGTCTATATACCGGTCCATCTTAAGCATCTTTTCGACCAGAACGTGATCGGTATTATCGATGAACTGTACTGCCCCATCGGGTATTCCTGAACGATAGACAGCGTCCTGAATAACCTTAACCAGCGCTTGATTCGAACGGATGGTCTCTTTGCCCCCGCGTAAAATCACCGCGTTACCCGATTTCAAACACAGGGCTGAAATATCCACGGTGACATTGGGTCGGCTTTCATAAATCGCTCCAATAACCCCCAGGGGAACCCGTTTGCGGCCAATGATCAGACCATTCGGCAGGGTGCGAACGTCAAACATCTCCCCTACCGGGTCCGCCAGCGCGGCTACCGCCAGGACATCTCTGGCTATCCCTGCCAGCCGTTCTTCGCTGAGCATTAAGCGGTCGAGCATAGCAACATTCATTCCGGAATTTTCTGCTTCACGATAGTCCTGCCGGTTAGCCGCCAAAATAGAATCTTGCCTGGATATCAGGTCAGAAGATATATTATGTAAAGCTCTATTTTTTATTTCAGTCGAAAGGAACGCCAACCGATGGGAAGCCGCCCTGGCTGCACGGGCTTTTTCCTCTAACTTTAAGACTGTCTGGTTCATAAAGACCCCCGTTTTTTAAAGTTTTAAGCGTGTAACTGGTTCATAAGATAACCAGATTATTGCGATGAATAATTTCCGATCCGTAATCATACCTTAAAAGGCCCGCTATCTTTCGAGAATGCAGGCCTTTGATCCTGTCAATATCCTCTGCGCTGTAGTTGGTGATGCCTGACCCCAGCCGATGGCCCTGGGAATCAAACACGTCTACCAGGTCCCCGCGTTGGAAGTTGCCCTCCACAAAAGTAACGCCGGCCCCCAGAAGGCTGCGGTTTTCCTTTTTGAGGGCCCGCGAGGCGCCTTCATCTATAACCAGTTTGCCGGCAACGGAGAGGCCGGCCAGCATCCAGCGCTCACGGCTTTCGAGCTTGCTGGCCGCAGGCAAGAAACGGGTCCCCACGGATTCCCCCTTGACCAGGCGCAGCATGACATCCGGTACATCGCCCTTGGCAATAACGACAGTTATTCCACAGGTCGTGGCCATTCTAGCAGCTTGAATCTTGGTGAGCATGCCCCCGGTCCCCAATCCGGTCCGGCTTCCGCCTCCCAGCTTAAAAATCCCATCATCGATGCGTTTCACCTCGGGAATAAGGGTGGCGTCGGGGTTCTTACCCGGGTCCGCGGTATATAAACCCCCAATGTCGCTGAGAATTATCAACAGGTCCGCATCTATCAGGGTAGCTACCGTGGCTGAGAGATTGTCGTTATCCCCGAATCTGGCACCCTGAATCTCTTCAATAGCCACTACGTCATTTTCATTGACTATACTAATTACACCCAGATCTATTAAAGCCAGGAGAGTATTACGGGCATTGAGATAGCCGGCCCGGTCACAAAGCACCGCTCGCGTCAGGAGGGCCTGGGCAATGGTAATATCATATTGCTTGAACAGGCCTTCATAGGTGGACATGAGGTAGCTCTGCCCGACCGAGGACAGCACCTGTTTATAGGGAATTCCCCTGATCTTTCCGGGCAACCCGAGTTTATGTCGGCCTGAAGCCACGGCACCTGAGGTGACCACAGACAGCTCGATGCCCTGTTTATGCAGGTTGGCTAATTGCCTAACCAGGTCGGACATGACTGCCGGATCCAGATGGGCCTGTCCCCCGGTTAACAGGCTGGTGCCAAATTTAGCCACCACCCGCTTATAAGGGAAAACGGATTTTCCTGTTTTCAATCTGGTCTCTATCCTTCAATCTGCGAATCTAACTCATTATAACAATCCTCAGTTTATTGAACAATAGACGTAACCCAAGACGTAACTCAAAAGCCATGATTTGCACCCGGAGCAGCATTTTTTTACAATTAGGGGTAATCGATGAGCGAAAATCAGAACAATAAAGAGGCGCTGAAAAAGTCCCCTCCCCAGCCCAGAATAATGGAATGGCTGGTTAGAGCCGAGGCCACCAACGGTATTAAAAATCCTCACTTCTGGATTATTTTAATTCTGGTCGGGCTATTCATCTTCTTCACATACTTCATCTACCCCACCTTTTATGATGTCTACGTGATATTCCTCTTTCCGCCGCTGATTTATGCTTCCATAGTTTACCGTTTGCGGGGAGCGATTATCGGCAGCATTGTCTTTGTAGGCATTCTGGTGCCCCATGCCTTACCAATATCTCTGGGGGCCTATAGCCTGGTAAGATCCTTCGTATTGCTCATCTTTCCTTTCCTGGTAAGCAGCCTGGTAGCTATCTCTTTGGACAACTTTGAGCGGCAACTAAAAGCCTATCGTGAAATTGTAGCGCTAAACGAAACTCTGAACAGCTATATCGACCGCCTGGAAAAAACTCAGAAGCAGCTTATACAGGTGGAAAAGCTAAATGCTCTGGGACAGCTTTCAGCAGCTATCGCCCACGAGATTAATAACCCTCTGGCGGGGGTACAGGTCTATACCCATCTTCTTTTAAAAAAAATAAGAAGCGATTCTTTCAATAAAGAAGAGGCTATTGGCATCCTGTCCAAGATAGACGGGGCACTGACTAACTCGACCAATCTGGTGCGCAGTTTACTTGACTTCGCCAGGCAAACCACGCCCACCTTAAAGCCGATTACCGTCAGCAGCGTCATTGACGCGGTCATAGCTTTGGTAGGACACCAGG
The DNA here is from genome assembly GCA_017860765.1 of Chloroflexota bacterium. Next base: position 4,644 of record JAGDMY010000041.1, read on the forward strand.
CCGAACTTCAAAAGGTCAAAGTGATCAGAGAAGAGTATCCTTCTTTGCCGCAGGTAAGCGGTGATTTCAGTCAACTCCAGCAGGTGTTCATCAACCTGGTGGTAAATGCCATTCAATCCATGCCCGGGGGAGGAGAATTAAAAATACTGACCTCGACCGGAGAGGACAATTTCGTCAAAATAAGCGTCCGGGATAACGGATACGGCATTCCCCAAGAAAATATGGACAAGCTATTCACCCCCTTCTTTTCCACTAAAGAGGCTGTTAAGGGGGTGGGCCTGGGCCTGGCAGTCTCATACGGGATCGTGGAGAGGCACGGCGGCAAGATCGAGGTGGAGAGCCAGGTCGGCAAGGGCAGTACTTTCAGCGTCTTTCTGCCAATTTATCCTGAAGAGGCTAAACCGGCTGTGCAGGCCGCCTTATGACCCCTCTTCGGGGGGCGGGAGCAAAGCTCCCCGGATAATTCTCTCGAGCTCATCAGGAACCAGCGGTTTAATCAAATAGTCCACAGCCCCCAATTTTTTGGCCTCGGCTATGGTGTCTTCTGATGGATAGGCAGTTAAAATAATGGACTTAATATCCGGTTGAATGACCCTGGACCGGGCCAGGATATTCATGCCGGATTCTCCGGGCAGCCTCACATCCAGGAGCAGGACGTTAAAGTCCCCTTTCTCCATCTTGCTCAGCGCCTCTTCTCCGTTCTCAGCTATTTCTACTTCATAACCCGAAAAAATCAACCAATCGCGAATGGACTCCCTGACAATCGCTTCATCATCCACCACCAGCACTCGAGCATTTGACATCAGCGGCCCTCCGGCTTTTCACTATCAAGCTTCTCAATAATGAGGTCATCAGCATTCACCAGCTGGCCCAACCGTTTTTTTAAGTTGGGGGACCAATCTATATAAACGTTAGTGAGTTTAAGATTGGTAATCCTGTCCATATTGATTACCCTTAAATGGACTTCATCCCTTCCGCGGGAGTCTTTCAAGACTTCCATAAGTTGATTTAAATAAGACTCATCCCGGGCTTCATCTTCAGTCTCGTGGATGACAATGGTCAATTTTTGGAGTTCTGATGCTGCGTTGGGTTTACCGTTCACCCCGCTGGATGCCCGGCCATTATCCAGGCTATTTTTGACCGGTTGATCGGGTCTTCGATTGGCGTTATTGCGGGTACTGACCAGTATCGTGGGGCCTGGTACAGCTCCCGGGCGATAAGCTTCAACTGCCTCACAGGTCACCTGAACCCTGTCATCTTTTACTTTGACCTTTCCATTGATCATTAAAAAACTGCTTTCTTTCCATAGTTCTCTGGTCTCCTCATAATTGCGAGGCCAGACCATCACTTCAATGCTGGCAGCATCATCTTCGACTATGGCGCTGCCAAAAGCACGGTGGTCTTTGGTAAACAGCTCCCGTACAGAGGAGACCATCCCCACCAGAACGATGCTTTGTCCATCCAGTTCGGCATTAATCTGCGAAGGTAAAAGGGTATTTTCCGTATTGATCTCCCGGGAATACCTGGCAAAAGGATGTTCGGAGAGATAAATCCCCATAAGCTCTTTTTCCCAGGCCAGTTTCTCTTTCGCGGTAACATCATCCTGGAGGAGTTCTATATTCGGCATGGGAACGGAGGACACTTCTCCGAAGAGGTCAAACATGGTCGACTGCCCGGTGCTGCGTAGTTTGTGCTCAGTTTGCGCCAGGGAGATCAGCCTGGCCACATTATTTAACAGGGCACCCCGGCTTCCCAATCCGTCGAGCCCTCCGGCTTTGATCAGGCTCTCCAAAACACGATGGTTAACGCACTGAGGGTCTGCCCGCCGGCAGAAATCCTCTATAGACCTGAAAGGGCCATGTTGCTGGCGCTCGGCTATCAGCGGCTCAACTGCCCCGGGGCCTACATTTTTAATCGCGGCCAGACCAAAACGTATGGCTGGTTTTTCCGGGTTGCCACTATCTTCAATAGAGAAAGTAACCTGACTGCGGTTAATATCCGGAGGCAGGACAGAGATGCCCAGACGACGACACTCAGAAATTGCCGAGCTGACCTTATCCTGCATATCGGAGTTGGTCATCAAAAAGGCGGTCATATACTCCGCAGGAAAATTAGCTTTAAGATAAGCAGTCTGATAGGCGATAAGGGCATAGCTGACACTATGGGCCTTATTAAAGGCATATCCGGCAAAGGGTTCGATTAGCGCAAAGATCTCATTGGCAATCTCCTGGGAATAGCCGAGTTTCATAGCGCCATTGATAAAATTGGTTTTTTCTTTCTGCATCACCTCGGGTATTTTTTTCCCCATTGCCTTGCGGAATATGTCGGCCTGTCCCAGACTATATCCGGCAAACTCCCGGACGATAAAAAGTACCTGGTCCTGATACACGATGACACCATAAGTCTCCTCCAGGATTTTTTCCAGAGCTGGATGGGGATAATGGATAGGTTCGAGGCCCTGCTTGGACCTTATGAAGGTGGGGATATGCTCCATGGGGCCGGGCCGGTACAGAGCCACCATAGCGGCGATATCGCTGAAACAGGATGGCTTGAGGTCCTTAATATAGCGGCGCATACCCGCGCTTTCCAGTTGAAATACCCCGGTGGTTTCCCCCGCAGAGAGAAGTGCGAAGGTCTTCGTGTCATCTATGGGCAAATGATATAAGTCTAAATCGACCTTCCGGGTATCGCGGATTATCTCCTTTGCTTTGGCCAATATGGTCAGGTTGGCGAGTCCCAGAAAGTCCATCTTAAGCAGGCCAATTTTAGCGATATTTTCCATGGAATACTGGGTCATCACCAGGCCGGTCCCCTCGCCCCTGGATACCTGCTGCAAAGGAACATACCGCGTAAGAGGGTCTTTGGAGATCACGATACCGGCCGCATGAGTGCTGGCATGCCGGGAGATGCCCTCGACTCTTTTGGCTGAATCTATGAGCTTGCGGATAATAGAGTCAGCCTGATAAATTTCGCGCAGCTCGGCGTTTTCCTGCATGGCTTTGTCCAGAGTCATGCCAACCCCAAAGGGAATCAAACGGGCTACCCGATCTACATCCCCGTAAGCCATGCCCAGGGCCCGGCCGACATCTCGAATAGCCGCCCGGGCACCCAGCGTACCGAAGGTAATAATCTGGGCTACATGATCGGCCCCGTACTTGTTGGAAACATAGTCGATCACCTCCTGACGCCTGTAGTCTTCGAAATCTGAGTCTATATCTGGCATCTCCTTGCGCTCAATATTAAGAAAACGTTCGAAGACCAGCTTGTGTTCAATAGGGTCGACTGTAGTGATCCCCAGGCAATGCAAAACAATGCTGGCAGCGGCGCTCCCTCTCACCCCGATAAGAATATTTCTTTTTTGGGCAAAGGTGAGCATGTCCCAGACCACCAGGAAGTAGTTAGCAAACTGGGTCTTTTGTATGACTTCCAACTCGTATTGCAGGCGCTGTTCAATCTCGGCGGTGGGATGCGGATAGTATTGACGGAAGCCCTCATAACACAGGTCTTTCAAGTATTCCTGGGCACTCTTTCCAGCAGGTAACTCGATTTCCGGCAGGTGCAGGCGGGAGAAGTCCAGTTTCAGATCACACAGGCTGGCGATACGCTCGGTGTTTTCGATCGCCTCCGGGATGTCCCGGTAAGTCTCCTCCATCTCCCGGGGACTTTTTAAATAAAAGAAATCACCGGCCATTTTCATGCGCTTTTCATCGTTCACCGTGGAGTTGGTACCAACGCATAACAATATGTCATGAATGCCGGCATCCTCCCGGTTGATATAATGGACATCGTTGGTGGCTACCAGCGGAATATTCAGCTCCCGGCTCAGGGAAACCAGTTCACGGTTGATGGTCTCCAGCTCAGGAATGGGATAGCGTTGAATTTCCAGATAGAAATCGTTGAATACCCTCTGGTACCATAAAGCAGTCTCACGGGCTTCCTTCAACCGGTTTTGCAGGATCAACGTAGGAATTTCGCCACCCAGACAGGCGGTCAGGGCAATCAGTCCCTCATGATATTTCTCCAGCAGAACTCTATCTACCTTGGGCCTGTAATAAAAACCTTCCAGATGGGCCCGGGTGGTGAGTTGAATCAAATTGCGGTATCCAATCTGGTTTTTAGCCAGAAGGACGATATGATAGCTGCTTTTTTCGGCTGCGGTGCGACCGGTATGGTCATTCTGAGCAACATAGATTTCACAGCCGATGATAGGTTTGATGCCCGCCTCTTTAGCCGCCAGATAGAAGTCGATAGCTCCATACATGGCGCCGTGGTCAGTAATGGCCAGGCTGCTCATCCCGAGCTCTTTAGTGCGCTGGATAAGTAAAGG
>JAGDMY010000252.1 GCA_017860765.1 Chloroflexota bacterium
CCAGAAAACCGGGGGGGATTTATTAAAAGTGCTCCATACCGACGCAAGTCGGTATCTAGAAAACCAGACATATTATAATTGTCGGAATCTATTTCCGGGAAAATCTATGATTGCCCGGTCAATTCTGGCTGGCATAAAGCTGTTCTATCCGTCATCCTGAGCCAAGCGCGAGGACCTCACCGCCAGGACTTGCTTGAGGACTATTTTCACAGGCAATCGAGGCCTAAACCAGAGCTTTTACTCCTTCGACTACGGTTTCCCGGGGGGTGCCCGGAGTGAAGATGGCGTGTGCGCCCAGGGCTTTCAACTGCTTCACATCATCGGGGGGAATTACGCCGCCGATGGCAAACTTGACCTTCAGGCGCTTCTTCCTGGCCAGGTCCAGCAGCTGGGGCACGTAATACATATGCTCCCCTTCCATGAAGCTGGCACCCACAATGCCGACGTCTTCCTCCTGGGCCGCCTTGACGATCCCTTCGGCGGTGTTGTAAAGCCCCATGTAGACCACTTCAAAACCGGCATCCCTCAACCATTTGGTAACGGTCTTGATGCCGTTGTCGTGACCGTCCAGACCGAATTTGGCCAGGATTATTCTGGGCTTCTTTTTGCTCGCCATCTCTTTCCTCCCCTGTCTCCGGAAAAATGGTCCACCGCCCGGGGAAATATTATCCCGGCATCTGGAAATTCTCTACCCTTCTGAGGGTATCGATAATTTCCTGTATGGTGGCCGTCCCTTCCACCGCCTCCATGACCGGGTACATCAAATTGCCTTTTTTGGCTTTGGCCGCCTTATAGAGGTCCTCCAGCACCTTCTTCACCCGCTGCTGGTCCCGGCCCTTTTTATACTTTGCGATGTATTCTATCCGCTCCAGCTGCATTTCCAGGGAATGTCGGAAGATGTCCAGCTTGACCTCTTCGTTTTCATCCCGGAAGATATTCACGCCTACGGAATAGGTCTTGCGCTCTTCCAGGGCCTGGGCATTTTTGTATCTGGCCTCGTTGAGCTGCTCCTCTACCCAGCCGTCCTCAAAGCATTTTACAAATCCGCCTTTGGCCTCAATGACCTTCATCAGGGCGGCAATTTTTTCCTCCATCTGGTCGGTCAGGCTCTCAATAACATAGGAGCCTCCCAGAGGGTCTGCCGTTTTAACCACGTTGGTCTCGTAGGCAATGACCTGCTGGATTCGCACCGAGAGCTCATGCGATTGCTCGGTGGGCAGGGAGTAGGCCTCATCATACCCCGTGGTGTGTATCGACTGCGTGCCGGCCAGCACCGCTCCCAGCGTCTGGATAGCCGTCCGGGCGATATTATTCAGGGGCTGCTGGGCAGTCAGCGGCAGGGCCGCCGTCTGGATGGCCGTCCTGAACCACCAGCTGTGGGGGTCTTTGGCCCCGAAGCGCTCCTTGAGTATTTTGGCCCACAGGCGCCTCATAGCCCTGAGCTTGGCAATCTCCTCCAGGAAGTCCATCCCGAAGCAGGAAAAGAAGGCCATGCGGCGGGCAAATTCATCGACATTCAGTCCCCGGTCCACCAGCCCCTGGATGTACTCCAGTCCGATGCAAAAAGCGAAGGCGGCCTCCTGTACGGCATTGACCCCGCATTCCCGGATGTTATAGGCATTGATATTCACAATATTCCATTTAGGCATGTTCCTGACGCAGTATTCCATGACATCCAGGCCGATGTCTATGGCCGGGCGGACGGGGAAAAAGCGGCTCACCGCCTCATGGTTGGGGCCCACCAGCTGCGTCAGAGGGCAGTTCATGACCGTGCCGATCAACTTCTCTTCCGGGATGCCTCTCCTGCGCGCCATGAGGATATACATGGCCATAATCGGCGCTGAATAAGGCGGCTGGATGATCAGGGTGCTGCTGACCTGGTCCAGCGGGATGTCCGCATACAGCTCTTCCATATTCTCAAGGTTGGCCACCGAGGCCCCCTGCAGGCCGATATCGCCTTTAGCCAGGGGATAGTCCGGGTCCAGCCCCAGCTTGGTACCGACATCAAAATTGACGTTTAAGCCGGTTTCCCCCACCCCCAGCAGGAACTTGAATCTCTCGTTGCTTGATTTCGGTGTCCCGAATCCACTCTGCTGACGGCGGGTCCAGAAACGCTGCCGGTACATATCCCGGTGAATTCCCCGGGTAAAGGGATACTCTCCGGGTACCTCGGGTCTGCCTTTGACATCCCCGGCGGTGTAAAATTCCTTGAGTTCGAGGCCGGAGAGCGTCTTGAAATCAGACGGCTTCTCCCCGGTTAAATAGCTCGCATAAAGGTCCTTTTCCGTCGCCATATCAGGTCCCCTCCCGATTAAAATCAAGCCGGTTCCGCCGCGCGGTCAAAAGCCAGCGCAGGAAAAAGTCTTCTCAAGGATATCGAAAAAACCCGCAAGGTGTGGCATATGTGACTTCACAAATGATGTGGAAGTATACTCCAAAATAGCTTCCAATGTCAAATAAAATTAAATACGTTGACAAGAATAAAAATGGGGATGTATCATGTGGGCAATATCGATCTCCGCCTGAAAGGTTGAATGAAGGGACATGAAAGAAGATATCCCGACCCTGGTAAACGGCCTCCTGGCCGGCAACAAAGCGGCCCTGGCCAGATTGATTACGCTGGTCGAAAATGAGAGCCCGCAGGTCCCCCGCATCATGCAGCTGGTCTCCGGCCATCTGCGCAGGCCGTACCGCCTGGGGATCACCGGCCTGGCCGGTTCGGGCAAAAGCACGCTCATCGATAAGCTCCTCGGCCTTTTAAGGAAGCGGGGTTTAAGGGTGGGGGTAATCGCCATCGACCCCAGCAGCGCCCTCAGCGGCGGCGCGGTCCTGGGCGACCGCATCCGGATGAAGCTGCATTATCCGGACGAAGGGGTATTTATCCGCAGCATGGCCACCCGGGGCATATCCGGCGGGCTGTGCAAAGCGGTTTATAACACCCTAGACCTGCTGGACGCCTTCGGCGAGGACGTGATCATTATCGAGACCACGGGCGTGGGGCAGACCGAGACGGAAATCACCCGGGTGGCAGATACCGTGCTATATGTCCTGCCTCCGGGATTCGGCGACAGCGTTCAGCTGATGAAGGCCGGCCTGATCGAAATCGCCGACATCATCGTGGTCAATAAGGCCGACCTGCTGGGTGCCGATGTCCTGGCAGCGGAAATCCAGGACGAGCTCAGCTACAGCCCGCGGAGGGCGGATCAGACCGTAGTCCTCACCCAGGCCCACAACAACATCGGCATCGAAGAGCTACGGATTATCTGGCCCCTATCCCCACCGTATTTGGCAAGAAAAGCGTAATGGCGGGGAAGGCATAAAGCAGTGCCAGGCATAAAAACATCATGCCGAAAAAGGGCGCAATTCCGTAGAATACATCCTGCAGCGGCACCTTGGTCACCCCGTGGACCACGTAGGAGTTCAGCCCCACCGGAGGCGAAAGGAGGGCCATTTCCACCAGCAGCGTAACGATGATGCCGAACCAGACGGGGTCGAAGCCGAAGGCCTTGACAATCGGAAAGACTATCGGCAGGGTCAGCAGCAGCATGGCCAGGCCGTCCATAAACATGCCCAGCGGAATATACAGGAAAAGAATTATGATCATGATGGCATGGTGCGAGAAAGGCAGCGAGTTAATCCAGTCCCGGAACAAAGACGAGAAGTGGCCTAGGGCCAGGAAGTTGGAAAATATCATAGCCCCGGTATAAAGCGTCAGGATAAAGCAGGTGGTCAGGATAGAGCTTTTCAAAGAGCCCACCAGCGCCGAGAAGCTCATCCGGCGCTTGATTATCGCCAGGATAAAAGCCCCGATGGCGCCA
>JAGDMY010000253.1 GCA_017860765.1 Chloroflexota bacterium
TAAGCTGCACTCAGTCCGGCCGGTCCGGCGCCAACCACGGCGACTTTCTCTGTCCTGGTGACCGGGATATTCTCGGGAAGGGCCTGCCTCTTCAGATAGGCCGGCAGGCCATTCTGCATCACCCAGTCTGAGATGAAGCGCTTGGTATTGTTGATGCCGAGGGCTCTATCCTGGTTCTCCTCGAACTTGCCGCGGTTGCATTCTGATTCGCAGGGATGGGGGCAAACCCGGCCGATAACGCCGGGGAAGGCCAACTGGGTCTTCAGGCTGCGATAGGCATCTTCAAAATAGCCGCGGGCGGCCTGCAGCATATAGCGGTTGATGTCCAGGTGAGCGGGACATTCATGTTCGCAGGGGGGCTGGTTGGGTGGAGGCAGCGGGCGCAGGAGGGAGGAGTTATTGGCACTGGTGTACATCGGGTCATATTTTTCGCGGCCGATGTTCGGGTTCACGGCGCAGCGGATCGCCAGGCCTCGATTGAACCGGGCCAGGCAAACGTTGCAGCGCAGGCAGCGGTTAATATCATCCAGCCGGCCTTCCTGGACCTTGCGCGGCCATCTCTGGTCGGCGACCAGCTGGCGGCCCATGGTAACCATATCGGCCCAGCCGTTGCGGAGGACTTCCTCAGCCAGATAGGGATCGTGCTGTCCGGGGACAATCAGGGGGATCTTCAGCTCGGGCTTAAAATGCTTGGCGTGTTCGATGAAGTCCATCTGGTCCTGCGGGAAGAAATGGTCTCTGGCTTCGTAGGAACCATCGGAAAGGTGAATATAGGTGGCACCCAGCTCTTCGCACCATTTGGCAACCTGGATCAGCTCTTCTTCATGAATAGCGCCGGGCATGTGCTCATCGCCGCTGAGGCGGATGCCGAGCGGGAAATCCGGCCCGACCCTTTTTCTGGCGCCCATTAACAGGTTTTTCAGGAAGCGGAAGCGGTTCTCCAGCGAGCCGCCGTACTCATCCGTGCGCTGGTTGGAGCGGGGTGATAAGAACTGATGGATCAAATAGCCATGGGGGCTATGGAACTCGACGGCATCGAAGCCGCAGATCCTGGCAGCCTGTACCGCATCCGGATAAGTCCGTTCCATGTAGTGGATTTCATCCAGGGTCAGGACTTTGGGGACGGTAGTGGCGCCCAGGGTGGCAGATTTGGTCTCGTAGCCGCGGGGCATGATTCTTTTCTCGAAGTCCTGGGGCCTTTGAGAGGGAATCGCGGAAGGAGCGCCGGGGACCTCTCCTGAAGTCTTGGAAGAACCCTGGCGACCAAAGCTGGGGGTGATCTGGATGAAAGCCCGCGAACCGCACTGTTTCATGCCTTCAGCCAGGTTTGACATACCTTCATAATAGGAGCGGCCGCTGATGCGCGGGTTGCCGAAACTGGTGGTCTTGGCGCCCCAGTCGGTGGCGAAGGTGCATTCAATAGTGATGAACCCGGCTCCGCCCTCGGAGCGGGCAGCGTAAGAGTAGATGCACTCCTCGCGGATAAAGCCGTTCGCGTCAGCTCCGCCGGTGGTAGTGCAGGAACCACCGATGCGGTTCTTGACTTCCAGTGTCCCCAGTTTGATGGGTGAAAACAAAATTGGGAAATCTTTAGAATTTGGCAAATCGTTGGCCATATTGTTTTTGTCCTCTCCTTTTTCTTATTTTATTTAAAGTCCTTTATTAATTCGCTTTTTAGACCTTAACTCTTCTCTGCGAGGCATCAATTCCCAGGATCCGGGCCAGGTTCAAACCGAAGATCTTTCTCTTTACCTCTTCCGTGACAGGCGCAAAGCCGTAGCCTTTCTGCAGGTCCTCAGGCATCTCGAAAGTCCTGAGGCCTATGGTCGCTTCTCTGAACAGTCCGCCGGGGCCATAGAAATCGGTTCCCCAAACAATGCGATCGGGCCCGGCAAATTGAATCGCCTCACCGATGATTTCAGCCAGCCTTCGGGGCGCCGCTTTATACCAGGGCATGATCAAGCTTAAACTGATATTTACATTGGGATGGGATAAAGCTACCATATTCAGGTCATGGCAAAGAGGCCAACCGGCATGGAAAGCAATGACTTTCAGATCGTAGAAGTCATTTACGACGTCATCCAGAAGTACCGGCAAAGCGTATTTCGCCTTACCCGGGGGGCACCAGCTCCAGCCGGTGTGGATAGAAACCGTTACACCCAGTTCTTCGCATCTCTTGTAGAAAGGCCATATCCTCTGGTCATTAATATAGGTATCTTCCGGAGGATAGAACTTGAATAACTTGACGCCTCTTTCTTTGACCAGGTAATCGAGCTCCCAGAGGACGTCTTTCATCTCTCTTTTAACAAAGGGCCCCACATTGGCCTGGACGATAAATCTGTCCGGGTACTTCTGGGCCGCCAGCAGCAGATGGCCGTTGGTGGACCAGCGGGTGGCATAGCCGGTCGTTTCCATCATAACTTCGGGAAGGATGCAGGCCATATCCACGCCGTAGCGGTCCATGTAAACTATCAGCTGGTCCTCTTCTGCCAGCTCTGATTTTTCGGCTTTGGTTACAGGAGGTTCTTTCCAGTCTTTGGTGACATGGTGAGGAACGGCTCCGAACGCCCGGGCTGTTTCAGCCGTGCCGTAGACCCACTTTCTGTATTCGGGAAAATAGTTGAAGTATTTTTTGTTCGCCTCACCGCTGAGGTGGCATTCGACGTCAATCTTAAAATAGTCGTCTTTGACAAATTCAGTTATTGCCATTTACACCATCCTTATATTTTTATCACAATAACGCCCGCAGCGGTCATTATTGTACACAAAATTAACGAGGCGGCTTCAGGCACGTATTTAGCGATGGGCGCACAGATGAATTACCCTATCGAAATAGAGGCCTCGAAATAGTCGTCTTGTGTATTTTATCACGGGACGAATTTTTTGGCAAGTGGTTTTATTATGTAAAAGTGATATAGGTCACAGCCCGCACTCCTTGCAATGGGGGTCCCGGACCACCTTGATTTCCGTGAATCTCATATTGAGTCCGTCATAGACCAGGAAGCGGTTGACCAGCAGCTGGCCGATGCCCGTGATATATTTGATGGCCTCAGTAGCCTGGATGCAGGCGATGATGCCCGGGGTTACCCCGATGACCGGCGTTTTGGAGCTGACCACCACCCCCCGGTAGAGGCACATCAGGCAGGCCGACCGGCCGGGCAGGATGGTCATAGCCCGGCCCTCGAATCCTGAAATGGCACCATGGAAGATGGGGACCTTTTTCTCTATCGCCGCCCGGTTCAAT
>JAGDMY010000254.1 GCA_017860765.1 Chloroflexota bacterium
AGTTACAGCAAAAACAATGGCGAAATCAGCCGCTTCCTTCCTGGAAAAGGCCATCTTCCTCCCGTTGAGAATAAAGCTCCCCTCGACCTTTACCGCCGCCATCTCCATCTGACCGGGGTCTATGCCTTTGCCCGGCTCCACCAGAGCTAAAAAGGCGCTTTTCCGGCCCTCCACGAGCGGCTGAAGGTAGTCGCGCCTTTGCTCATTGTTGCATTCGAAAAGGAGAGGCGTTACATCGCCGAAATCAAGGGGCAGGACGGTCTTGGCCAACTCCTCCTCTACCAGACAGGTGCCAAACACGCCTAACCCCCCTCCACCCATCTCCTCGGGAACGCTTAATCCCCACAGCCCCACTTCCCGAACCATTTTCAACAGTTCAGCTTCCTTTTCAGGCGAAAGGCCGCGCCTGGTCCCTTCCAGGTCAGTCTCCCTTCCCAGGACTTCTTTTTCCAGAGGAATTAGCTGGTCTTTAACAAAGTCCCTGGCCAGGGTCTGCACCATCTTCAAATCTTCAGGTATATTGAAATCCATTATGAGCCTTCCAATGACTCTTCTAAAAACAGGTCCAGGTCCGGTTCGCCTTCGTCCCCGATTCTTTCCTGGATTCTGGACATGACATCTATCATCCGGCGGTTGACTACATAGTGCTTTATGGTGGTATCAACCTGTGGACAGGCCATCACGCAGGCATAACACCTGTCGCAGTCTTCGCCAACCAGGGTCTCGAGGGCCATTGAAGTCCTTTGCTCGGTCTTTTCCCGGCGCTTGGGTTCACGGGCTAAAACCGGACAAACGTCGATGCAGTTGCCGCAGCCCAGACAGGCTTTCACGCCGGCCAGGTTCTCGCTGACTTCCAGAGCATGCGTGGGAGAAAAGCCGCTGGACAGCAGGCGGCACCTGGCTACGGGGGGCGAAAGAGTGCTCAAAATTTCCTGCAAAATGCCCTCAATTTCTTTAACATCTCTCTGGGCACGTAATGGCATTTCTTGGTTCTCCTAAAGGCTGGGTTCATCCACTGAAGTCACATGCCGGGCATAGTCCGGGATCAGCAGGGGTGATATTGGTCGGGAATCCGCCAGGCCGGCTTCCCGCAAATTTTGCTGCCAGCGGTTGATGTGCTCCAGGCTGAGTTTTCCAGGCTGGACCGTTTTGGCCCACCCGGCGGCCGCCTTTCCAGCCCGGCGACCAAATACAAAAATATCCAGGGTGGAGTTGCCAATTAGACGGTTCCTTCCGTGAACACCGCCCTCAACTTCACCGGCGGCATAAAGTCCCGGGATATTGGTAGCAGCCTCAGGGTCTATTAAAATACCACCGTTCTGATAATGGAGCGTGGGGTAGACCAGTATGGGCTCTTTATCCATATAGATGCCAAAACGGGCATACTGGCGGTACATGGCCGGCACCTCCCGCTGGATCGTCCCCTGGCCGCGCAGTATGTCAATCATGGGCGAGTCCAACCAGACGCAAGGCTGCCCGGTGGGGGTGACCAGACCCCTGCCATTGCGGCATTCACGAATGATAGCCGAAGCCACCACATCCCGGGTCTCCAGATGATGGATAAACCTCTGGCCTTCTTTATTGACCAGTTGAGCTCCCAGGGTGCGCACCTTTTCCGTTACCAGCTGCCCGAGGATCTGAGGAGGATATGCCACTCCGGTAGGGTGATATTGCATGGTATCCATATAAATCAGCCTGGCCCCCGCCCGGTAAGCGATTATGAGCCCGTCAGCCGTAGCACCATAATGATTGGTGGTAGGGTAACCCTGATAATGCAGGCGCCCGCCGCCGCCGGTAGCGATTATCACAGCTTTGGCCCGGACAATGGTGGTCTCCTTGGTTTCCATGTTCATCAGGACAGCGCCGGCAGCCTGGCCACGATCATCCAATATCAGATCTATCGCAGGCTGAAACTCTAAATATTGAATACCGCGATTGCGTATTTCATCCCGCAAAACGCGCATCTCCTCCAGGCCGGTGTAGTCCCGGCAAGAATGCAGCCTCCGCTTTGAGGCACCACCGCCCGATAGCTCGTGCATGGAGCCATCTGGCTCCTTGTCCCACATCACCCCCAGCTCTTCCAGCCATTTAATCACGTCCGGAGCATCCATGACCAGGGCTTCCACCAGTTCCGGAACGTTAGTAAAACCACCACCCCCCATCACATCCAGATAGTGAAACGCCGGTGAGTCCTCCGGCCTATCGGCAGCCTGAGTCCCGGCTTGAGCCCCCACAGTATTGGCATCGCCCAATCGCAGTTTGGTGACTAAAAGAACATTGGCCCCCTGTTCCTGGGCCAGAAGTGCCGCAGAGGCCCCGGCACCCCCACCGCCGATCACCAGCACATCCACGTCAAAATCTATATTGTTTAGATTCACTCTGGCCGGGTCAAGGCGGCTATTCCCCTCCAGCAGGTCAACCAGTTCGTTGGGCGCCTTATCACCCTGGTTAGGACCGACCTTAATGGCCCGCATGGCCCCTTCGACATAATCGGGATGATACTTCTTCAAGAGGAGATTTTTGTCTTCCAGGGTGATCCTCTTGAATTGGACCTTGAACCTTTCTTCCCGGCCCGCTTCTACACCGGCGATGGTCTCCTGAATGGCAGGCGGATACATCTCTACTCCTATATCTCCGGCTCAATCTCCCGGCTGGCGTATTTCTGGCTGAGCTCTTCTTTTGCGGCGACCTTCAGTTTTTTTATTTCTTCTTTATATTTACCGGCTTTAATCTCCGACAGCCTTCTCTCCAGGTGGGGACTTCTCTTCGCCTTATACTTCCCCTGCAAGCGGCGGCATAAAATAGCCACATTATACGGCTGAAGACCCTGCGGACAGCGCGCTGCGCACAGGCCACACATAACACAGTCGAATGATTTGTCCGCCGCCCCCGCAATGTCCCCTCGCAGTGCATCGGACATAAACCCCATGACATCCAGGTCCTGTGGACAGGCCTTGGTACAGGTGTTGCATCCGAAGCACTTCACAATGTCGGGATAATGCTTCTGTACCTCCCCGCCTTCCCCTTTCATCTCATCTATCTTGTAGCTGGCCTTCTGGGTGGGGAAAAAGGGTACCTGGGTTAAATAGGTATCCGGCTGCACCTCGGTTTGACAGGCCAAATTAAACTTCAGCTGGGGGTCACCTTTGACCTGGTAAACAGTGGCACAGGCCCCGCAAAAACCTGCCCTGCAGCCGACTCCCCGAACCAGCTTATAACCGGCATATTCCAGCGCCTGCATTAT
>JAGDMY010000255.1 GCA_017860765.1 Chloroflexota bacterium
TCCTTCGACCAACCTGAAATTATAGGGGCGATAACTGAACCGATGCCGAGAAGGAAGGTCCATAGACCGATGATCTTACCGGCGCTTTGCCAGGAAAAGAAATCCGCTGCGCAAGCAGCATATAATGCCCAACAGGCGCCATATCCGATGCCGAAAATAAAACAGACTGCCATTAAAACTGGTCCCCGACCATAGGCCATAGCCAGACACCCACCGGTGATCAGGGCCGCACAGAGAGCCATGATTTTAATCCGGCCTACCCTGTCAGAAAGGGGGCCCAGAGTCAGCTTGCCTATCATTCCTCCTCCCCCGATGATGGTTATTAAAAGGGTTGCCGATTCGTAGGGGAAGGCCAGTTCCTGCACAGCGTAGGTGCTGATAAAGGTGAAAGGGATGATGATGGCAAAACCGGTGAGAAGGTAGGCCAGGCCTAAAAGCCAGAAACGCCTGTCCCGCAGGAGCTGTTTATAAGTCGTGCCGCTAACCCTGGCCCGGGGTCTGGCAACTATTTTCGCCGGGCTGGAGGGTCCGGGACGGTCGCGTATTAAAATAAAATTTATTACTCCCAGGGCCAGTCCCATGATACCCAGGCCCATCCATCCCAATTGCCAGCCGGCACCGGCCACTGCCAGCGGCACCAGACCTCCGGCCGCCATCACACCCAGCGAGCTGCCAGCATCAACCAGCGACAGGCTCAATCCGCGGCGCTTATCACTGGTCCATCTCTGGGCCAGGGCCATCACGGGCGCCCAGCAGGCCGAGCATCCGATGCCGGCAACGGTAAAAAACAGGCTGGCCTGCAAAAGAGAGGTGGGGTATTGCATCAGGAAGGTGCCGGCACCCATAATGGCCACGAAGATAGATACCAGGAATCTGATGCTATATCTGTCTGCAGCCAGGCCTAATATGGGGGAAAGAATAGTATAGGCCGCGAAATAGGAAGAGTAGATGCCACCAGCCTCAGCTTTGGTTATGGAAAGGTAGGGCAGCATTTCCGGGAGCAGTGTGCCATAGCTATAGCGGATGGAATAGGCGGCGAAGATGGTGCAAAAACAGGCGCATAAAACCGCTGTCGCACGTTTACTCATGAAGCCTAAACCCTTGGTCGGTGATGTCCATTTATCGCAGCCTGGTATTATATTATCACGAATCGGGCTCGAAAATATATCGCTTTACCAGCCGTTGCCGCGCGTCAATTGGCCCCCATCGATGTAAAAGGTCTGGCCGGTGATGTAATCCGCCGCATCCGAGGCCAGGTAGGCCGCCATCAGACCGATGTCCCGGGGTTGACCCATCTTTCCCATTGGAATAGCCTTGAGCATTGTGTCCCGGCGCTCCGGATTGGTCAGAGTCGCAGCGCTGAGCTCGGTTAAGATGCTCCCCGGTCCAATCGCATTAACATTGATATTGTAGGGCCCCCACTCGGTAGCCAGACAGCGGGTAAACATGCTCAGTGCAGCCTTGCTCACGCAGTAGGATGAAAAATAGGGTGGGGCAAGATCGGCGCTATTAGAACTGATGTTAATGATCTTACCCTTCCTCCGCTGCAGCATATGGGGGCCGACTGCCTGGGCAAAAAGAAAGGCACTGGTCAGGTCTGTATCCAGGACTTGACGCCACTCCTCTTCCGACAGGGCAGTATCCCAGCGATCAGCTACCTGCCAGCCTTCCAGCTTCATACCCGGTATGAAAACCACCGGTTTTAATATCACAATACCCGCATTATTGACCAGAATGTCGATTTTCCCGAACTCATTTAGAGTCTGCCCGACGACTTTTTGTACATCAGCCTTTTGAGTGACGTCGGCTGTGACCACCAGGGACCTGCGGCCGATCTGGCGGACCTCCCGGGCAGTCTGCTCGATTTGCGATGTGGTACGGGCAGCGACCGTAATATCCGCCCCGGCCTCGGCCAGAGTCAAGGCAATTCCCTGGCCAATGCCCCTCCCCGCCCCGGTAACGATGGCCACCTTATTTGCAAGATTGTATTCCTTCAACACGGGCGCTCCTCTTTCCGCGAATAGGGGTACTAATTCAATGACTCAGGAGGTATTTCTCTTTAAATGAAACCAAACCGGCGGAAGATCACTTCACTTGACATTCAAGTAGGTCAATGATACCATATTTTCAATCCAATATCGAATTCGAAAGTCGTGAGTGATTAAGGTCATGCCGATCCATTTCGGATTCTGCGTAAAAGGCCTGCAGACGCGGGGAGGGTATCAATTCTTTGTTTTTAGATCGGGTCCGCATCAAATCTCTGATCGAGCGCGAGGAAAAGCGTTTCGCTGAAGAGCGTCCCCGATCTAAACTTCTTTATGACCGAGCCGGGAAGTCCCTGTTCCGGGGGGTCCCCATGAGCTGGATGACCGAGTGGCCTGGCTCGTTTCCCATTTTTGCCAGAGAGGCCCATAATGCGCGCCTGACCGACGTTGACGGTCACACCTATATAGACCTCTGCCTGGGCGATTCCGGTTCTCTTACCGGGCATTCGCCGATACCGACCGCCGAGGCTATTTGTAAGCAGGTATACCAGGGTATGACTCTGATGCTCCCATCAGAGGATGCCATTTGGGTCGGAGAGGAACTGCAGCGCCGTTTTGGTCTGCCATACTGGCAAATTTACACTACGGCGACTGATGCCGATAGATTTGCCATAAGGATGGCGCGCAAAGCCACGGGCAGGGACCTGGTGCTGGTGTTTGATGGCTGCTATCACGGCAGTGTAGATGAAGCGCTGGTCAGCGTGAAGGATGGTCCCAGGGTGGCCCAGAGAAGGGAAGTGGTAGGAGCATTACCGAACCCCGCCTCCCGGGTAATTCAGTTCAATGATCTGGAGGCGCTGGAGAAAGCCCTGTCCAGGCGTGATATTGCCTGCCTGCTTATGGAACCGGCCATGACCAATGCCGGAATCATTCTCCCTGAAGAGGGGTATCACCGGGCTCTCAGAGAAATCACCCGGAAATATGGAACTCTGGTGATTATCGACGAAACGCATACTATCTGCGCCGGTCCCGGCGGACTGACCCGGGAGTGGAATCTGGAGCCGGACTTTTTTACCATCGGCAAGTCCATTGCCGGCGGGCTGCCGGCGGCGGCGATGGGACTGACCGCGGAGGTAGCCGATAAACTGCCCAAGGGGAAAAGCTTCGGGATTGGGGTGGGGGGTACTTTGTCAGGGACAGTCCTGCAGATGGCGGCGATAAAAGCCACGTTGGGAAAGGTATTAACGCAAGA
>JAGDMY010000256.1 GCA_017860765.1 Chloroflexota bacterium
GTCGACGTCCCAGATAGCATAGGCGTGCGGCGCCTCGGCTTCGATGATATCGTGCAAAAGATCGCCGACGCACAGGAGATGCTCATTACCTGAGGCTATTTTTAACATCATTCCCCCTGGAGTATGCCCCGGCGCCAGCAGATATCCAATTCCGGGGACAATTTCATTTTTATCGCCAATAATGTCCACCTTATCCATGATGGTCAATAAATATCTCTTCAAAAATTCAAGATGCGGCAGCTCATGAGGATTCAATTTGTCCTTGGGCAGACTTAGCCTCGGTTTCCAGTAGTCCCATTCCGCTTTATGTATCACATAGCGAGCATTGGGAAAATTAGGTTTGCCATTGTTATCAGCATTGCCGCCGATGTGGTCCACATGGCAATGGGTGAGGACGACCGTATCGATGTCTCCCGGTTTGACATCCGCGGCCCTGAGATTTTCCAGCATTTTTCCCGCTGTGGCTTCATTCCCCACCCCCATCCCGGTGTCTATCAAAACATTGTTTTTCCCGGTGCGGATAACCAGCAAATTCATATCCATCACCTGTCCGTGCTCTGGAAAATAGCGTGGCACCTTTTTGGCCAGACTTTCCGGGTGTTTAATGGGAGTCATTAAGGTGCCGTCGCTGATAACCAGGCAGGCGAACTTGCCAATCTCAAAACGATAGTATCTGTCTTCCACGTGCATCTCCTTATGTGTCATTTTATTAGGCCGTACTCTAGCCTGAGCGACTAGTTTTCCTGTCTCAACCTTCTCTGCACCGGCGATACTTTTTTCACCCGGGATGGCAGGGCTACGGTAGCCTGACCAGGCATGACCACTTCCCCTCTCTGATTAACGGCCTTGACCTCGATATCTACACAATTTTCACCTTCGCTGTCCAGATACTTCCTGACTATCTTGCCCCGCAGCCAGACCACATCGGAATAAAAAACAAAGCGGCGATATTCTGCCTGGCTGCGCTTTAACCATCCCCCGTCTCCCATCCAGTTAGTAAGCAAATGTATTGCCCAGCAGTGCCTCTGCATGCCCACGTCATAGGGTTGGGGAAGGCCCATAGCATTGGCAGCCTGGATATTATAGTGGACGGCAAAAATCGGCTCCAGAGCCGAGGTGGTAGGGTCCCGGAAGGCCCAGGCGGGGTGCTTCCGGTAACGTCGCAAAGCCACTCCATGAGCACTGACCCGGGGTATGGGCGCTCCTCCACCTACTAAAAAAGCGATTTCATCAGTCATCCCCAGCGGACCTTTTATGACCGGTTTCAGCTCCTCTCCCACCCGGACATCTTCCCAGTACCGGGGTTGGTCCCCTCTGATTTCCTCAGCCAGCACCTCTTCTTCAATATTCTTGAGGTCTGCTTCCTTCCAGGGATGGGGCAGTTTAACCTGGCTGTACTTGCCCTTCTTTCTGGCTTTGGACCGGGCGAAACGTATGACTGACCAGCGGTACCTGGCGACCAATTCGCTGCGCTGGTTCCAGTAATTGTTCTCGAAATGGTCGATTACCATCTCTTCGGCGAACTGGCTCTCTTTGGGTCCTTCAAAGCTGGTAAAGGTGCAATCAGGTGTTATTTTATCGTTAAGATAAACAGGTCTGAGGAATTCCACATCACATCCGGAATGGAAGCCGCCCATGCCCTTCCAGCCGAATTGCACCTGCGCAAAGCAAGACCAGATGAAAGAAGGCGGAGCAATGAGGCCGCCATAGCTGGTTTGGGAGGCGTAGCGGGCATCCGTCCAGAGAGGATTCGGGTCTCCTATCCCTTCGGAAAACTTCAAGATGGCGATGCGGGTGGCTTCCTCATTATTGACCGAGTCATCGGTACGCAGTTTCAGACCCACCTTGGCCTGCATCTCTTTGACTAATTCAGGAGTAATTTGCGTCTCCAGCATTTTAGCTTCTTTTTTTACCATAGTTCCTCCCTGGCCGTTCCCCTTTCAGAAACCAAAAGCACCTGCGATCAGGAGCTCATCATAGGCGGAATCAGACAGGCCCAAAAATTTCTTGCAGACGTATTCGGTGTGTTCCCCCAGACAAGGGGCTGGCATTCGAGCCTGGGCCGGGGTCCCCGATAACCGGGAGGGCTGTCCCAGGTGCGTGAATTCGCCCATCTCTTGATGTTTGAGTGGCCAGAATAAACCCATTTCCCTGAGCTGTGGGTCACGGTAAATATCTTCTCCCTTTTTGACCACCCCTGCGGCAATGCCGGCAGCCTGCAGCTTTTCCATGATCCAGTAGGCTGAGTAATTACCGGTCCATCCTCCTATTAATCTGTCCAGCTCATCCTCATTACTCTTGCGGCCCAACAAGGTGGCAAATTTGGCTTGTTTAGCCCAATCAGGATTTCCCATCACCTGGCATAAATTCTGCCAATCATCGTCGGAGAAAATGGCGATGGCGCACCAGTAATCGTCACCCTGGCAGGGGTATACGTTGTGTGGAGCTGCGTAGGGATGCCGGTTGCCACTCCTGGCAGATTCTTTACCATTGGTTTCATATTCCAGAATATAGGGGGCCAGGAACTGCACACAGGCCTCGCTTTGCGACAGGTCTATCATTTGCCCTTTACCAGTGCGTCTGCGGTAGTCTAAAGCTGCTGCCAGGGAGGCCACCGCAAAATGAGGCACAAAGTAGTCTGAGTAAGCAAACATCAGGGAAAGCGGGTCCCGGTCTGGCGACCCGGTAAAGTGCACAAAACCTCCCAAAGCGTTCAGCTGAAGGCCAAGTCCACCAATCTTGCTGAACGGCCCGGTCTGACCCTGGTTGGATGTGCGCAGCATGATAACGTCCGGCTTGATCTGGCGGAGGTCTTCATAGGCCAGGCCCCAATTTTCCATGACACCGGGAGTGAAATTTTCGGCAACAACATCCGCCCAGGCAACCAATTTTCTGGCAATATCCCTCCCCTGCGGGGTCCCGAGATTAAGGCTCAGAGAATATTTGTTGGCGTTAAAATAGGCGAAAAAACCTGAGCGGTCTAACCCGGGCCTGTTATCTTTGTAGGGCATAGATACCCTGAGTCCCCCGGGTTTCTCTGCCGATTCAATGGTAACCACCGTGGCCCCGTAATCCGCAAAAGTCTTGGTCGTCAAGGGACCGGCGATCCACCAGGTGAAGTCGGCTATTTTTAGCCCCTCAAAGGGTGTTTCCACTGACGCTCCTTTCAGATAATATTGGCCCCTTTTAAGCGTATTAAATCTGCCTGGGAAAGCCCAATTTG
>JAGDMY010000257.1 GCA_017860765.1 Chloroflexota bacterium
CAGTCCGCCCCAGTAAATTCCCCAACCCGCAAAAAAGAGTGCAGCCAGCAAATAAGCTATAAAAAAGAAGAAAAGCAGCGGCTGCCGCCTTAAGCCCTTCCTTCCCCAAATCACGATAAACAACAGGGCCAGCACTGCGAAGGTTACTCCCATAGGAGTGGTTGCCCCTTCGACGATTAGCAGAAAATAAGTGAAGCCATAAATAATCCCACCTGCGATTGCCGCAGCGTTAATTGAATTTCCCCCGGCAGAAGGATAGCGCCAACCCCTGAAAATGATGAGGCCTGAAAGCCCGATGATCCCGAAGTGCCAGAGATAATGGCTCAGGACTTCATCATAGAAACTGGTAAGGTTAGAGACCGGAGTCCCCGCCTGGCCTTCCAGCAGATGTCCGATCGAATTGGCTGCCAGGTGCATCCCCTGGCCCAATACCCAGAAGGCCGCCAGGACCATAAAGGCCAGATTTTCCTTCAGACCAGGGGCCCGGTTTACCACCCGCGTGAACAGCAGCCAGTAAAGCGGGATAAGCACCAGAGGAGTAAATAGGTCCAGGACATCCGCGACTTTCATCAGGGGAGTCGTTCTCCGGGCTTCAACAGCAGCTGCTCCGGATGTTGCCATCTGGGCCCTCCTTTAATTTCATCTCTTTGATTTCCCCAAATTACTTTTCCAGGAATTTCAGGATCTCGTCAAAATCCGGAAGCTGCGCAGTGGGATAAACCTTGGCGAAGACTACGTTCTGCTCTTCGTTGATTATTATATTGGCCCTCTCCGAGAACCCGTCCTTATCTCTGAAAACCCCGAATGACCTGGCGACTTCTCCATGGGGCCAGAAGTCCGCCAGCAGCCGGGTTTTTTGGATTTCCATCGATTGTCCCCAGGCCTTGTTGGAGGGTACGGAATCGACGCCAATGCCCAGAGCTACCGTGTTGAGCTTATCAAAACGGTCGTGGTTGGCCTCCAGCGATCTCATCTGATCGTGGCACACAGATGTCCAGGCCAGCGGCCTGAACGAGAGCAGAACCTTTTTCCCCTTCAAGCTGGAAAACCTTACCGTTTTGCCATCCTGGTCTTTCAGAGCAAAATCCGGAGCTTTAACCCCAATCTCTATCATATCCGACCTTTCCTCCCTGGTTTTAATTTTCCCCTCATGGTTTATCCTTAGGCACATGGCTGCCTACTTTGAGAGTCGACCGCACTCAGCAGCAATTAACAGCTGATATTTATTTACGAAGCATGCCGGCTCTTGTCAAGTAACCTCGATTTTGCAGCAAGACAAAGATAAAAAGCCGCCCTATTTTTTGCCGGCCATCTCGGCCTGTTTGGCGGCAATATCACCGGACACGGGCAGCTTATACATATTGCCCTGATAAGCTTTGACCATTAATATCACCCACAGAATAAAGGCTGCGATACCGATTACGGTATTGAGTACCCAGCCTACAATGGGTATCCAGCCGAATATTATCGATAGCACAGTATAGGCGCCAAAAACGACAATGGATTGGATGGCGTGGAAGCGCACAAACTTGTTGTCCTTTTCCAGGATTAAAAAAATGATTCCTGTAACCCAGCCTAATACATAGCATAATAACCCGGCAACATTCTCTTGAAGACCGGTGCTGGTTTTAGGGGCTGGTTGCTCTCCCATATTTTCCTCCTTAGCCGAAAATCAAGGCTTATTTTTGCCTCGCCCGGGATAGTCTCCACCCTGACGGGTATACCTATCTTGAGGGAAAAATCAGGCTTTGTCAAGACTATTTAAGGGGCCTTTATTTTATATAGCATATCGACCGGCGCGTTTGAGAGTCGGCTATTACATGGACATAAGCCCCCTTATAAGCCGAAGGTACGTCTATCACCCGCACGTAGTCGCTGAATTCAGCAAATTCCGGCAATAATTTCTCCAGCGAATTGCGTGAGCCGGTAAAAAAGGTTTTATTAAATTTTGTTGAAGTCTGTTCCGGGAAAACGGGCAGGTAGATTATCTCGGCCTCTATAAGGTCCTGGAAAAAGTGTGTACCGTAAGAAAGCTCCGGATCGTGGCCGGCCTTCGCCCGGCTGACTTCCACCAGTACTTTGACATTGTCTATATCCGCATAGCTTACGTTTACACCCAGGTCTATATTGGTGCTTCCCCACCTTCCCGGCCCTACCGCCATGATTTTTCCCTCCGAGTCCCTTAGAGCTTCGTTCAGTTTGCCAACCACCCGTCCCAGGCTGCGTTTGATATTGACCGAGGGTACCTGTGCGTATTTCCAGGGATCAATGTAGATAATATACCTGATGGAATCGACAATCCCTCCACTCAGGGTCCGGTTCGATTCGAATAAAAGGTGGGCTTTGTCCAACTGTTCAGGCAGCCTGATCAAGGAATCCGAAGTATTGGGTATTCTTAAAGGCCGGCACTGCAACAGATTGACCCGGACGCTCCGGTTTTTCTCGATCAGGGCGGTAAATTCGATGTCTACCGGATGCTTCCAGGCCTTCTCCAACCTGGCCAGGATATCTTCCATGATCCGGATCAGAGCGGTTTGTTTGAGCAGCTTGTTGAAAGTTAATACCAGTTCTCCGGGAGAGGCATTTATGGAGCGGTAAAGGGTATCCTGAAGATACCCGTCTACCATGCTGGAGGCGATTAAGTCCAGATTGGGATAGTCCGCCCCTGCGAGTACTTCAGTCAGAGGAAGCGTCTTCAATTCGTTAGACTCCAGGTCCAGAAGGTCCACATTTTTTTGTGAGTATTTGATGATTTTGGTCCCCACCTCCGGGCGCAACTCGGGATGGCTGACTGCAATCATGCGAGGATAATCTCCACCCACCCGGTTGACCGCCCGGGTCCCCAGGCCGAAAACCAGCCTGATCATACCCTTCTCCGGGTCAATGCGATCGGTCCAGACATAGAGGTTGCGGGAAAAAGCCACACCGGCCAGGCTGGGAAAGAAATAGTGCCGGTAGGGAATTCCAGAGACCCGCTGCACCAGAATGGCCATCTGCTCGTCACCTTCTCCCAGGCCTCTTTTTTTCCGGTACGCCAGGGCATCTGGATTCAAGGCGCTGGCATAGACCAGTTTAACCGCTCTGGTGAAGGCCTCCAGCCTTTGCTCCGGGTTTCCCTGGTTGGCACAGAACTCACTACGGTACTTTCCGGCAAAGGCATTGCCAAAGCTGTCTTCCAGCAAGCTGCTGGAACGGACAATGATGGGGGCCTGTCCAAAATATTCCAGCATGTCCTTAAACTGGTTGATTATCTCCCTGGGGAAATTCCCCGAGATAAACTGCCGTTCCACCTCTTCAAACTCATCCCGGGTAATTTGTGAATTTCTGGATAGCTGCAGCCGCAAACGGAACAGGTTGTTATTGACCAGGAAAGTAAAGAAAACGTCCGACCCGATGTAGAATGAATCGTGCTCCTCCAGCACCTGCGCATAATCCACGGCCTGGCTTTCCAGCATTAACACTTTGCGGGCCAGCAGCATCCCCGCGGCTTTGCCGCCGATGCGCCCGGAGCCGATCAACCTGTCCCGGACCTTGAGTAAATCATCTACGTTTAAATATCGGTCAGAGAGCTTATTAAATTCAGGATGGTTGCCAAATAGCATCCG
>JAGDMY010000258.1 GCA_017860765.1 Chloroflexota bacterium
CATGACATTACCGGGGTAAAGGGTGTCATGTAAGACTCCTCACAATTGTACTTTTTCGACACTATCTGCCTGAGTTTTTCACCTCTCTCAATCCTGTCCGAATAGTGCACCATGAGGTGTAAGGGTTTGTTAACGTCGGCATAGTCTTTTACCATCTCTACCATCCTGGAAACGGCCTTCTCCCTTCCTCTTTCCTTCCCTAAAGAGTCAACCACTCCCTTATTACTGACCATTCCTATGAATGGTTTTACCTGCAATAACTCACCGATATAGGCCGTCTTAGGCGCCCTACCACCCTTGATCAAATATTTTAGAGTATCCAGAACGCAAATAAATTTAACCCGGGGTATCATGTCTTCAGCGATTCTGATAACCTGTTCCAGGTTTGCGCCATTCCGGGCAGCACGGGCCGCTTCGAGGACCACGAAGCCCAGAGCTCCGGTAGAGTTTTTGCTGTCAACAATCTCTATTTTGAGGTTGGGATTTTGCGCCTTGCTCATTTCCCTGGCCTGTTGGGCCGAACTCTGTATAGCGCTCAAGGCTTTCGATACCAGTATGCAGACGATGCTATCAGTGCCCTGCATTAAATCTGAGAAGGCGTTCATGAATTCCCCGGGGGCGATGGCACTGGTGGTGGGCAAATGCCTGGCTTTTTTAAATAATCTCCAGAACTCTTCGTTGGTGATGTCGATCTGGTCACGATAAGGTTTGTTATCAATGGAAAAACCGGCCGGTACTACACGGATGTTGTATTGGTGGATTAATTCTGCGGGTAAACAGCTGGTGCTATCGGTTACTATGCCTACTTGAACCATCTTTCTCTCCTGTCAGGCGCTAGAGGTCCCTCTCGATCATGGAATCACCTGAGGAGGGAGCTTAAGAATCGCCTTCGTTCATCAGTAAATATAAGGAAATTTTAGCTCTTTTACGGGGCTTGTCAATAGCGGATGACAGTTTGTGGCCTTGTATCTATTTCTATGATTTGGCCCGGCAACGGCCATGGTTTTCCAATTGCAGGTCAACTTCGGATTGGCCAATCGCGACTGATGGTCAACCGACCGGCCACCGGAGTCCGCCAGAAACGGTGAGATGAAGGCCCAGAATTATGGGGGATTCTATTCTTCTTCCTTACCGTGATATCTGAATGACAGCCTCACTTTAGCTCTGTAGGCGAGGATCTTGCCTCCTTCCAGGTGCATATCCAGCTCCTCGACTTCAGCTACCCGCAGGTCCTGAAGAGTTTTGGCGGCTTGTTTAACGGCAGCTTCGGCGGCCTTCTCCCAGGACTCCGGGCTGCTCCCGACAACCGTGATGACTTTATAAACGCTCTCTACCATTTTAGCCCCCTCGGATTGTTTTAGTTTTTTCCAAATTCCAGGTGACCTGATTCATCCGGGTGCAGGTCACCACTTCACAATTTTCAGCCCCCGGAAAACCAAAAGAGGGTATTCGTCAAAAATACCCTCTTTAAGTTACCTCCTCAATCTCAAGTCCATTGCAATGTAGAACATTGCATGAAGTTAATTCTCTAACTTCCTAATTTCTCACACGATTCGAAATTGAGTTCCATTGAGCCCTGGCTTAAGCAGGGCCTCAACTGGGAAAGGACCATACACCTATCAAGGATTGCAGCTTCATTATATTCTTCCTGTATTATAGAAGCTCTATGATCTAATAAGATCAGTCTATTCGAATATATTTCACTTGTCAAGTACCCTTTTACCGGACTATATTCCCATATCATTTTAGCAGCTCCTCTGCAGCGAGAGCGGTTTTAAGCCTCCCGCGGGCTACTTGACCAGAGAGATGCGCCCTTCCACTTTGGGACTCACCGGTGAATTAGCCTTGAGATATTCCATCACCGCCTGTTCCTCCGGCACATCTCCCCCCCGGATATTCTGAGCTCCCTTGAACATGGTATAACCATCGCCTCCGTTGAGCATGTAATCCAGACTTACGACCCTGTAGATCGCTGCTTTATCAAGGGGCTGGAAGCCGGACGCGGCGGTTTCGATGTATACTTCTTCAACCCTTGAGCCGACCGGTTTTCTGAGGTCAGCGCTGAACTTTAATCCGGCGACTTGCAGGAAGCGCCCACCGGACTTTTCAGGGTCTGCTTCAACGGTGCTGATGCCGTT
This sequence comes from Chloroflexota bacterium, assembly GCA_017860765.1. The sequence goes on from JAGDMY010000258.1 coordinate 2,139, forward strand.
TTCCAGGGCTGCCACCAGGTCAGCGCCCGCCAGGTCAAATTGTGTAAGGCGATTGCCGAAGGGCAGGGCTTCCAGCACCTGGGAGATAGTAATCACCCCCTCCGGGATGCTGGCGCGAATACCACCTCCATTGACCAGGGCTATCCGGGTCTGGTCGCGGCTGGTGCTCCACAGTGCGGCATCCGCCACCAGGTTACCCAAATTCGCCTCCTGGTTGCGAACCAGCGCCCGCTGACCATCCAGATTAACGGTAGTCCTGCCGATAGGCTGCTTTCCCAGGTCTTTCAGCGGTTGGGCCAGCTCAGACAGCTTTTCGGCCGCTGCAGCATCGTCCGGAATATTTTTATCAATAAAGATAGGGCTGCCTTCCCAGTCAGTTATTTCGCCCCTGCTATTAAAACTGACGTCCAGCCGGCCCAGCAAGCGGCCCCAGCTGAAGGCGTGGACTATGAGAGTCCTGCCCCCATCCGGTGCTTGACTTTCCGCGGGATAAGCGGCAACCGGTTTGCCCAGTGAAGGGTCTAGCCTGGCAGGGTCACCCATCAGGGTATCAGTATGGCCGCTGACAATGACGTCTATGCCCGTGATCCGGGCAGCCAGGTCCTGGTCAGCCGGGAATCCCAGGTGGCTAAGCAGGATGATTTTGTTTACTCCCTGGCGCTCTAATTCAGCTATGGCTTCTTCGGCCGATTGAATGGTGTCCTTCATGGCGACGTTAGGCCCCGGACTGGAGGTGACGACCACCTCAGGGGTGACCAGGCCGAAAATGCCGACCTTCTCTCCGCTCAGTGTCCTGACAACTGTCGGCGGAATCCTGCCCGCCAGCAGCGGCTCGCGAGAAAAGTCCATATTAGTTGCCACAACCGAAAATTGAGCGCCATTCAGGAAATTCTCAGCCATCACCTTCGGGCCGGCATCGAAATCATGGTTGCCTGTCACCACGGCATCATAGCCCAGGAGGTTATAAAAATCACGACCCTCGGCTCCTTTGTACTGAGTAAAAAAGAGCGTGCCCTGGGAAATGTCTCCCGAATCCAGCAATAAGGAATTGGTGACTTCATTTCTTATTTTCTT
>JAGDMY010000259.1 GCA_017860765.1 Chloroflexota bacterium
AGCTAAACCTTCCTATTTGTGTCTTCGCAGAAAAACATCCAGGCCGCCCAGCATCGCCGCGAGGAGCGCCTTCTGGGCGTGCATCCGGTTCTCTGCCTGGTCGAAGACCACCGAGCTGGGAGAGTATAGTATTTCCTCGGTTACCTCCTGACCATGATGGGCAGGCAGGGGGTGCATAAAGATGGCATCTTCTTTAGCCTGGTCCAGGATTTCCCTGGTAATCTGGTATCCGGCGAAAGCTTGCAGCCTCTTCTCGGTCTCAGCTTCCTGACCCATGCTGGTCCACACGTCAGTGTAGATTACGTCGGCTCCGGCGGCGGCCTCCAGGGGCTGCCGGGTGCAGAATATTTCAGCACCATTGCCGAGGGCGTATTCTTTAGCGGTGTTCAAAATATCCTCCGCCACCGTATACCCTTCAGGCGAAGAGATTTTAAAATTAATTCCCATCAGAGTGCAGGCCAGCATCAGGCTATTAGCCACATTGTTGCCGTCGCCGATGTAGGCTACCTTCAGGCCTTTTAAATCACCCTTCTTTTCGTAAATCGTCAGGAGGTCGGCCAGGGCCTGACAGGGATGTTCCAGGTCATCCAGGGCATTAATCACGGGGACCTCGGAATATTTGGCCAGCTCTTCCACCATTTTATGGGAAAAGGTCCGGGCTGCAATTACATCAACGTAGCGGCACAGCACCGAGGCCACGTCGCGCGGTGGTTCCCGCTTTCCCAGCCCGATTTCGGCCGGTGAAAGGTAAAGGGTATGCCCGCCAAGCTGTTTCATGGCCACTTCAAAACTGACCCTGGTCCGCAGGGAAGGCTTCTCAAAGACCAGGGCTAAAATTTTTCTATCCAGAAGGGAGTGCCATTTATCGTGTTTCATGTCTAGGGCATCGCCTATAAGCACGTGAATCTCTTCACTGCTTAAATCTGTGACCGAAAGTAAGTCCTTGCCCTTCAAGGTGTCCTCCTCTGAAAACTTGAAACCGGGACGATTTCAAAACAAGTCCGTCATCAATGCCACAAACACTAATAGTAGCAGTACGAATGGCTTTTAGCAAATTGGATTGGGAAGCCCGGGATTTTATAATCCCAACATCCCGGCCAGGCCGGCCAGGCTGAGGCCTATCCCGGGGACAATACCGAAGAAGAGCACTCCCAGGCAGGTGAGAGTTAAAGCGGTCCGCAAGGCTCCCGAGGAGTTTAATTTCTCTGCGGAAGCCGGTTGGCCCGTCCACATCACCCTGACCACCCGCAGATAGTAATAAGCCGATATGACGCTATTCAAGACGGCGATGACCACCAGCCACAGCAGGCCCTGCTGGACTGCCAGGCTGAAGAGATAGAATTTGGCCATAAAACCGGCTGCCGGCGGCATCCCGATTAGTGAGACCAGGCAAAGGGTCAGCGCCAGGGCCATCAAGGGTGAGCGCTTGCCCATTCCCTTGAAGTCGTCAATCTCGTCGCTGCTGATTTTGTTCGAGATGGCAATAATGGCGATAAAGGCACCCAGATTGGTCAAAGAGTAGCTCAAAAGGAAGAAGAGGATGCTGCTTTTGGCAGCGGCTACCGTCCCTGAAGATAGGCCAACCGCCGCCAGCCCGACGATAACATAGCCTGCCTGGGCAATACTGGAGTAACCGAGCATGCGTTTGATGTTATTCTGTTGGATGGCGATAATGTTGCCGACGGTCATGGTGAGGGCAGCCAGGACGGCGAAGATCAATCCCCAGTCCAGACTCAGGGAACTGGGAAGAACGAAGGCCGAGGAGAAAACACGCAGGATGACGGCGAACCCGGCCCCTTTACTGCCCACAGAGAGATAGGCGGTAATCGGCGTTGGAGCGCCTTCGTAGACATCCGGGACCCAAATATGGAGGGGCACCATGGCTATTTTAAAGCCGAATCCGGCGATCATTAAAACCACTCCCAGAATAAGGGCGGGACTGGCAGCGATATCCGCCAGGGACATTGCCTGAAGGGACCTGGCAATATCTCCCAGATGGGTCTGACCCGTGAAACCGAAGACCAGGGCCATACCGAAAAGCAGCACTGCCGAGGCCGTGGCACTCAGAAGCAAGTATTTCAGGGAGGCCTCTGTGGAGCGGGTGTCTTTCAGGAATCCCACCAGAGAATATAGGGACAGGTTGACCAGTTCCAGAGAGATGAAGAGCGAGATTAGCTCCGTGGTCGAGGCCATCAGCATCATGCCGAGGGCTGAAAGCATTATCAGGGCGTAAAACTCACCCTGGAAGCGCGGGAATTTAGATACATAATCGGATGAGGCCAGAATGACTAACAGGGCGATGCCCAGGAAAAGGACCTGGAAGAATATGGCATAGCCGTCCACCGCCAGCATATTATTGAAGATAGTCTGGGGCTGGACGCTCCATAAGCTAATCGCCAGACCTCCGGAGACCACCAGTCCGCAAAGGCTGATAGCAGTCAACCAGCCTTTGTGTTGAATAACCAGGTCCAGCAGGATTACCAGAATAGCAAACCCTGCCAGGGCAATCTCCGGTGCAAACAGGACCAGGTTCAAGAGAGCTACACTCCTAAGTTTATATTCCTTTTAAATATCAATTACGGGATAAATATCCGGGCCAAGGGCGTAATTCCACTATTGATAATATCAGTTAATATCGATGGATAAATACCTATCGCCAGAATCAGCCCCACAAAGACGAACATATAGACCATTTCCAGCTTATCAGCATCCTTCACCCCGCCGAATTTTTCCTGAGCCGGGCCGAAAAAGACCCTCTGGAGCATCCAGAGAATGTATCCGGCGGCCAGCACTACGCCTACGGCAGCCAGCAAGGTGTAGACCTTAATTCCTGCCACGACGCTTGAAGAGAAGCTGCCTACGAAGACCAGGAATTCGGCGGCGAAGCCGCTGGTCAAGGGTAACCCCAGGGAAGCCAGACCGGCCAAAGAGAATATAACGGCAATCAGCGGCGTTTGACGCGCCAGACCGCCAAGTTTGCGCAGATCGCGCTCCTCCGCGTTGTGCATTACCAGACCGGCCATGGCGAATAGGAGGCCGGTAACGAGTCCGTGGCTGAACATTTGCAGACTGGCGCCTACCAGACTGACCTGGCTAAGGGCAAAGATGCCCAGTAAAACGTAACCCATGTGGCTCACGCTGCTGTAAGCGATAAGCCTCTTTAAGTCCGTCTGCCTGAGAGTAACGGCGGCCCCATAGATTATGCCGATCA
>JAGDMY010000260.1 GCA_017860765.1 Chloroflexota bacterium
GCCCTTAAGGTGTTGAACGCCATAGAGCCTTCCTCAAGCCTGACTAAGCTCGCCGACCATCCTCTAGCTCAACAACCTGGATAAAAGACCGGCAACGTAGAAAATGCACGCTATAACCCCTCACCCTGTGTCACTCCCCTCACCATAAAAAGGGCGTTCCTCTTGTTGTATGAAGCTGCCCGATCGGCCTCTGTGCCAGGGAATGAGGTATTTTGGCCGCGCCCGGGATAACAGGTTCTGAATTATCCCGGGATGCTGCGGATCTTGAGGTCCCCTGGTGTGAAGCAGGGATAGCCTGAGAGGCTGAACTTACTCCGGAACTCCGGTTGCAATCGGAGGGGCCTATTATTTTTTGGCCAGGAAGAAGGCGACTGCCAGGATAATTATCACGACCGAGCCCCCGATAATCCCCATAATCAGAGTATTGTTGAAACGGATAATAGGCGCAAAGGTGGGGCTCTCTGTGGTGGCCGTGGGGGAAGAGGTGGTGGTCGCCGGCGGGGCGGTGGTAGTCGCCGGAGCTGTGGGCGTTGGGGTGGGAGTCTCAGGGACTTTGACCACAAAATCGCCGCGGAGGCCATTAAGGTCAACCCGGTAGCGGCCGGCGGGTTGGTTTTCCAGGGTAAATTTAACATCGGTGGTCTTCCCGGCTTCCAGGGCGATGTTCTGGGTGCGTACCACATTATCATTGACTCTCAAAGACAGCTGGTACTCCCCGGAGCTTGCCCCGGTATTGGCCACCCTGGCTGTGATATAAACAGGCTCTCCTAACCTGGCGGAAGCGGGGAAGAGATACAGGTTGGAGATCGAGAATTTGGCTGACAGGTCCGGTTTTTCCGCAACGATAGCCATCTGGCCCAGCTTGTTGGACTTATAGACCAGCTGGTTGAGGTCGGTTTTAACCTGTGCCGCCACGTCCTGCCAGGCGGTCCCGGTCCAGAGGGCCACCTTAAAATTCGCCGGAGTAGTCCCCTGCGGCAAATCTTCGGGATCATATTTCAGGTTCAGGGTGACCGGTTTGTCAAAATTAGCGCCGCCGGGCCCGAAGGTGAATGACCTCACGATAATACGGTTATCCTGGGGCTCCGGTATTACGCTGGTCTCATCGTAAGATATTACCGTCAGGGCATGACCGTTGGCATTCAGGGCTTTGGCTGTTCTCGGAATCACCAGGCTTCCGCTGCCATCGGTCATCTCCAGGGTCAAATCGGTGTCCATGGCATCGCCCAGATTGTCCTTAAGTTGACCATCGCTATTCACCTTGACCCTTCTGCCGACCAGTCCAAACCCGGGGAAGGACATCACGGCCAGCTCAGATTCCCAGGTGGCCAGTGCATCTTCATATTGATCACTCACAGTGATCTGGACTGCCTTGGAGGGGGCCGATTCGCCGCCTTCGTTAAAGGATTTTACCCTGAAGTAATGCAGTCCGGCGGGCACCTGCCAATCAGTCACGATGACCACCACGTTTCCCCCTGTTGCATTGGCCTCGGCCGTAAAGACTTGGAGGTCCTGACTGAAATTGGCATCGCTGGCCCTCTCGATCCGGAAACCGGTCTCGTTGTTCGACTGGTCCACCCAGCGCAGCCTGACGTGCCAGGCTTCAGGCGACGCAGCGTCCAGATCGCTGGGGGCCGCGGGGGGATAGTCCAGGGTCCTGGCGCTGATGATATTAGAAGGTGGAGAATCACCGGCGGAATTATAGGCGATGACCCGGTAATAATACACGGCCAGGGGCTTGAGATTCTGGTCGTTATAAGACTCCGCCCCGGCTGGAACGCTGAAAGTGGCCAATCCCTTGCTGAAACCTTCGTCTTCGGTGCGCTCAATCCGGAAGCCGTCCTCATTGGTGGACAGGTCGGTCCATTTCAGCGAGACCTGGCCAGAACCAGGCAGGCGATAGGTCAAATCACCCGGGCTGACCGGAAAGGCCAGCCGGGCAGGCGATGTTACCTCGGCGGTATTGGAGGCCGGGGAAACCCCATCGGCGTTGATGGCCATAACACGGTAATAGTAGGTGGTAGAGACAGCCACCGTATTATCGGAAAAAGTGACAGCATTGGCCGGTGCATTAAAAGACACTTTAAAATTAATAAAATAGGTATCGTTAGCCCGCTCAATGCGGAAACCCGTCTCATCTGCGGAACGATCGGACCATTTTAGAACAATCTGCCCGCTCTCAGAAGCCGTGGCTGTTAAATCGCCGGGCGCCGTCGGGGCTGCCGCGTTTACCGGGATAACCGACAGGGAAGCCGACAGAAGTACTATGAGAGACACCGCTGCCGTCAATAGCCTGCTAAAACGGGGGCTCACCGGGCTAGCCCGCATCGCACTTCCTCCTCGTCACAAGGGGCCATTTTATAGATATTTAGACTCAAAGTTTCGGAGTTTAGTATACCACTTTTCTCCTGAATTGGATATAGTAATAAAGTATTGCTCCGGGCACATTGCCCGGCAGTCCGTCTCTTACGGCACACCGGGGTTCGGGCATTTATAATATAGTATTAATTAGAAGTCTTAAAATCGCAGGATATCTTCCGCCGCTGCGAAATATGAGAAGATTAGTTAAGAAAAGTTAAGTTGACCTGATCGGCGGCAGATTTTACTATAATAAATAAGAGACGCCCTCCAGTACTTTAGTCCGGGCAATGAATTAATGGAGACCATTCAGCTATGGCAGATAATAACCGGGAATCGGCCGGGAATGATTTTATAACCCTGGAATACTCGATACGCGAGTTAGAATCCACCTTGGCCAGGTATGTCAGCTACCTGGATAAGCACATTTCCGGCATGGAAGAATTGAACCGGGCAATCCTCCAGCTGGAGTCCACTATCAGGCAGCAGGGTGTCCCCGGATCCCAGGGACCCTCAGACCAGTTGCAGGAAGCCGTGACCTCCCTCATGAAGTCCCATATCAATCCCAGGTACTACAAGGATATGGCCTTTCTTCAGCTTAGTGAGGGGGGACCCCAGCCGCCCACGGTCCGCTAGCAGCCTCTAGTCAGCCAGGAGCCTGGAGTTTGGAGCCGGGAATCATTCCCCCTTGCTGCGGGCTCCCTGCTCCTTGCTCCCTGCTCCCTGCTCCTTGCTCGTCTTTGCCAGCACATTGGCAATGTCATCCCCGGACTCAGTCCATACCGGCGGAAGAATGTCATCCCCGGACCTTGCCCTGGCCGGGGACCGGTATCCAG
>JAGDMY010000261.1 GCA_017860765.1 Chloroflexota bacterium
CATGACAAGTATACGGTGGTTAGAGATGTGGAAGCACTCCGCTAAAACCTGGAAAAGATGGTTATTGGTGGAAGGCCCCTTCAACTGTCTTCACGATGGCGGATTTATCTCTAAAGGCCCCGATCACCCTTTGCTGCAGCAGCCCGTTTTTGTCGATTACCAGGCTGGTGGGGGTGTACTGGATGCGGTACATCTCGGCCACTTTCAGCTGAGTGTCCAGCAAAACGGGGAAAGAATAGTTGTTGCTCTGCATGAAATTCCTGACGGTGCCGGCATCTTCCCCGATATTGATAGTCAAAATGACCACGTCATTCCGCGCAGACCAATCCCGGTAAAGGTCCTGAAAGTGAGGCATTTCATCTACGCAAGGGGGGCAGGAGGTAGCCCAGAAATTAATGAAGACCACTTTCCCACGTTGACCCTTCAAAGAAACGGATTGGTTATCCAGGCCAGGCAGATTGAAGTCCGGCGCCGGTTCGCCTATGTAGGAACCACCACCGCCATCTCCGGAGCAAGCCGGCAGTGCGACAATGGTTATGCAGGCTACTACCAGAGTCAGCCCTATAATCTTAATCATCTTCATCTTACTGACCACCTCGAACGGGAATTTCAAAACGTGAACCAATTTATTTTGTTGATGAGAATCAGGATACCCACGGCTAAAAGCAAAAGTCCGCTGAAGATATAGATATAAGCTGAAAAACGGCGGAGATGCTTTAGAAAAGTCGACATGGAATCGATCACCAGCCCCACAATCAAAAATGGCACGGCTACCCCCAGGGAGTAAAATCCCAGCAAAAGGCTGCCGTATCCGGCGGATTCGGTGCTGAAAGCCAGAGTCAAAATTCCAGCCAGAACCGGACCGGCGCAGGGAGTCCAGGCCAGGGCAAAAAGCAGGCCGATGACGAAGGATCGCAGGTGTCCGGTGGCGGTGCTTTTAGTGGAAGATAAGCGCTTTTCGTAATTTAACCAGGATATTCTGGGGCTTGCCAGCATGAACAGGCCAAAGACAATCAGGAGTCCTCCGGCTATCCAGCGCACCAGCCGCAGATGGGAGCTGATAGCCAGTCCTATCAGTCCGGCCCCTGCTCCCAGGCTGACGAAGACCAGGGAAAAGCCGATTATGAAGCTCAGTGAATGAAAAAAAACTGCCAGGCGGCGGGCAGAAGCCCGCTCTTGCATGATTTCCGGCCCGGACAGGCTGCCGACATACACCGGGATCAAGGGGAGGGTGCAGGGAGAGACCAGGGACAGTATTCCCCCGATAAAAGAGACCAGCGGAGAAATGGTTTCCATAAGGGTATAGTATCTATTTTGGCGTTTTAAAGCAACTGGATACGAAAAATATTACCACAGAGGGCGGGCTAATAGCTGACGTCCCAGGTGTGGATCTGGAGACCTCCGGAAGGCACGCCGGGCCCACCCGTCCCTCCGGTCCCGGGGAAGTCCAGATTTTCCGGGGGTACTACCCAGTTATAGCTCGGGTTGTCACCGCTCTTAACCTGGATGCTGTTCTGGGCGGCAATCCAGCCGTAAAAGTTGTTCCCCGGTTGAAATTCAGCGCCGGCCGTGCCCACTGAAAAAACGAAGATGCCATTGTTAACATCACCGGTGTCCCCGCTGGGCCAGAACTCAACGTTGCCGATGGCGATGATGCAGCCTGTGCCGCTGCCGGCAGGGTTCACACTGGTGTTGGCAATCTTGATATTGCCATTCACAAACAGGGTATAGCCGTTCAGTTTAAGGGTGCCACCCGTCATGGTGAAATCACCATTAACATACTGGGTCTCGGTCAGACTTACCGTTCCCGAAGGGGCCCAGGGGCCATTAATATAATTGGCCAGCCCGTTCGCTACCTGGCCATCATAATAGCTGATAAGCTCGGTGGACGTTGGCCAGCCGTAGGAGGCCGCAGCGGATTTCCAACCAAAACCCGCACCCCAGATGGGGATGCTCCCCGTGTGGGTTCCTGCCTGGACCCAACCATTGACAGCGATTTTGCTTTTAAAGTCAATGTTCTTGGCGGTGGTAAAAGCATTGTCCAAAAAATAGGCATACTGACCGGAAAGGGCGATCAGCCGGGCTTTAATAGTCGTGGTTTTTCCGGAGGTGGAAGTAGAAACAGAAGTCACCTCATAGGTCTTGGTGATGCCGGGGTCCTCTTCGACGAGTGCCAGGTTCACACTAGCCGTCTGGCCCTCCAGGATGATGGAATAAGTCATGGGGGGATCGGAAACTATGGCCGGGAGATCGTTAGATCCAGTGCGGATGGCATGATAGGCGCTTTCGACGCCGGCATCGGCATTGTAGAGGTGGGCCGCCCGGTCTTCGGAGATACTGCCTTGCTTAAGAGCTGACCCGGCGAAGGTCAGGGTCCCGGAAATAATCAAAGATCCGATAGCGATTATTACCAGGGCATAGATCAGGACCTGACCCCGCTCCTGACGGAAGTATCGTCCTCGATACAATCCTTGCTTGATTCCCCTCAACATATTTTTCAGCTCCTATTCGGAAAGGAGTCCTTCTTTAATAATCTGGTTAGTATATATTACATCGATTAATTTAGCTCGTAAGAAACTACAATGGTATAGGGCCCGCCCCCGTGGGATGCGGTCAGGGTGATGGTGCCGGAGGTATCAGTCTGGCCGGGCGGTATAGAGGTTGCACCCGCCAGGACTCCGCCGTAAGCCACTGAAATAACGCCGGCGCTGCCGTCGGCAAGGGTGGCTCCCAGGATTGTTATCGGACCGGAGGTCATATTCTTAATGCTGCAATGAATGACTGCTTGATAATTGCTGTTTCGAGGCCTGGCCACGATATCCAGCGTCTTAACAGGATAAGGTCCCCCGTGCGGCGTTACCGCAGTAGGCACCCTGGCCTGATCATCGCTGAAGACGCTGGCTGCTGTGAAACAGGCCGGGATGGGTATGATGTTCAATGAACGGGTTGCAGTTCGGGTGTCTCCGGCAGCATCGGTTACTACCACGTCAAAGCTGGTGGTGCCGACGGTCGTGGGAGTACCGCTTAAAAGGCCGTGGAGATTGATGTCCAGACCGGCCGGTAGCACATCCGGACTATACCAGTAAAAGGGCGAAGAACCTCCGGAGAAAATCTGGAACTGGACCGGCCCGTAGGGATCTCCCACAAAACCTGTTGTCAGCGATTCCGGCGTAAT
>JAGDMY010000262.1 GCA_017860765.1 Chloroflexota bacterium
GATGCGGATTAATTCCACATGGTTTTGGGCACGGGAGGGGATGGAGTTAAAACGCGGGTCATCAACGATATCTTCGCGCTCGATCGCCTGGCAGAAACGTGGCCAGTAGAGGTCAGCCTGGAGGTGGAAGACCAATATGAACCGGTTGTCCCGGGTGCGGTAATAATTGGCAAGAGGATTTTCAGCCTGGTCCCGGAGGTGCCGGGGCGGATTGCTGTGGGTAGCCTGAGTTTCCATGATATTGCCGGCCAGCGACCAGACCCCGTTGTTAAAGAGTGAGGTGTAAATAGCCTGTCCAATGCCCAGTCTTTCCCGCGCAAAAAGGGCCACCATGATGCCGCAGGCGCAATACATCCCCGAGGGTATATCTCCGAAGCCGACCGGCGGCCAGGGGGGAACCCCCTGAGCGTCTGCCAGGGTATAAGAGATTCCCGACCTGTCAAAATAGGCCACGGTATCGAATCCCGGATTATCTTTGTCCGGCCCTTTGTTGCCATAGCCGGTGATCAATGCGTAGACCAGCCGCGGATTTATTTTTTTCAGCGTCTCGTACTCAATGTCGAATTTGACGACTTCGCGACTTCTCATAGCCGCCAGAAAGACGTCCGCGCTGCGTACCAGCCGATGGAGGATTTCCTGACCGGCTTTCTGTCCCAGGTCAATAGTAACGCTTCTTTTATTCATATTGGTCTGTTCGAAAAGGTAGTTGAAAAGGCCTTCTTTACGCCTGACGATGCCCGGTCCTGTCTGTACCCCCCGGATTCCGTCACCGCGCACAGGGTGTTCGATCTTAATGACATCAGCTCCCCATTGAGAGAGGAGCTGCGCGCACATGGGGCCGGCTCCATACTGGGTTACATCGATAACTTTTATGCCTTTAAGGGCCATCCTGGATTGCATTTTTACCTCCTGGTGGGAGTATCCTGGAAAAAATTGGCGGGCCGGTTGCCGCCGTAGGGCCTCTTATTCTGGGAAATGGGAAAAAAGCGAGAATAGATGTCACATATGACGTCGGATTGCTAGTATCTTAAAGGATATTGAGGGTCTTGTCAACCTGTTTTGCCGCCTCCAGGGGGCCCTTTTTCGGGTTATATCAACGGGTTATACAAGGGGTTATATCAGCCCTTGACAGGTGCCAGGAGGTGTGCTACAATCCAGGCACTTCATTGCAAATATTAATTTTATATTTCATTATTTGCAATATGATCCTGTGATATTCGGTGAAAAACCATGAAAACGTTAAACAAGGCCTTCGATATCATGGAGCTCTTTTTAGACCACGGGAGTGATTTGACCCTGGCCGAACTGGCTAGCTTGTCCCGCTTAAACAAGTCCACAGTCTGCCGCATCGCTGCCGCGATGGCCAAACGCGGCTATCTCAGGCAACAGGGGAAAAGAGGGGCCTATTCTCTGGGGACCAAATATTTGGATTTTAGCGGAGTAATCAAGAACGGTCTAAGGGTCAGAGAGGTGGCTTTCCCTTACCTGGTCGACCTGAAAAATAAACTCAACGAGTCTGTTATCCTGGTGCTCTGGGATGGCAAAGAAGCTGTAATTCACGAAATATTTCACGCTCTGCATACCCTGAAGTTCGCCCCCGACGAGGGAACTAAAATGCCGCTCCATTGTACCGCTTCGGGTAAGATCATTCTGGCCAGTTTAAAAGCCGCTGATTTTCAAAAGTATGCCCGGGGGAGCCACCTGGAGGCTTATACTCCCCATAGTATCAGGGATATTCCAGAATTGAGAAAACAACTCGTCGTCATAAGGCGGGAAGGTGTGGCTTTCGACGATGAGGAGTTTGCTATTGGAGTCCGGGGAGTCTCTTCTGGCCTCAGGGACAACCAGGGAAATATCATCGGTGCCATTGGCGCTATAGGTCCCGGCGTGCGTTTATCCGAGGCCAGGATTAGAGAAATGGTGCCGGATATCAAAAATTGGGCCCTCAAAATCTCAGGGGAGCTGGGATTTAAAGGCGATTAAGGGGAATTTCTAAATCTTTTAAATAAACTCAAGGCTACATCGGCAACTGAAAAACGGAGGGATGGGATGAACGGAAAAGAGGCCTTGGAGAAAATCGTCGGCAGCCAGAATGTAATGGATAGCCTTCCTGTGCTGGAAGCGTACTCCGGCGACCTGAGCTTTGTGCCCCGCATTAAGCCCAGGTGCGTGGTAAGGCCGGAAAATGCGCAGGAAGTGCAAAAAATTGTGCAATGGGCTAATGAGACCCTGACTCCGCTGGTGCCAGTCAGTTCGGGGTCTCCTCATTTTAGGGGGGATTCTGTCCCCGGCGTGGGAGGGGCGGTTATAGTCGATCTCAACCGCATGAAACGGATAATACGCGTTGATCCCCATAACCGGGTAGCTTTGATTGAGCCAGGGGTCACTTATACCCAGCTGCAGCCGGAACTGGCTAAAGCCGGCTTGAGTGCCTATCTGCCTCTAAGTCCCCGCAGCACCAAATCCGTGATCGGGAGTATGCTGGAAAGAGAGCCTATCACCATGCCGGCGCATCACTGGGATGCTTCCGATCCCCTGCTGTGTGCTGAAATAGTCTTCGGGACGGGGGATATTTTAAGAGGCGGCGAAGCGGCCGGGCCGGACCCTATAGAAAAGCAGTGGGAGCTGGGCAAAGCCCAGATGACACCCATGGGGTTGGGCCAGTTCAATGAACATAGACTCATTTCCGGGGCCCAGGGGACCATTGGAATTGTGACCTGGTCGACTCTGAAATGCCGCTATCTTGCCAAATTGAGCCGTACCTTTTTGGTCCCAGCGCAAAATATCGAGCCGCTTATTGATTTAAGCTACCAGCTTTTAAGAATCAGATTGGGCGATCATCTGTTTATTCTGAATGGCTTGAATCTGGCCTGTTTGCTGGCCGGCAACGCCGCTGAGATAGAAGCCTTGAAGAAAGGCTTTCCCGAGTGGGTACTTATCGTAAGCTTTGAAGGCACCGGTGAGATGCCTGAGGAAAAAGTGCAGTACCAGGAAGCGGATTTTCAGGATATTGCCAGATTCTGTAATGTTAAACCGGCGACAGCCCTTCCGGGCGCCCCTGAAGGTGCTGTGACCAGTTGGCTGTCTTCCCCATCGGCCGAGCCATACTGGAAACTGCGCCATAAGGGCGGATGTCATGATATCTTCTTCCTGACCACCCTGGATAAAACCCC
>JAGDMY010000042.1 GCA_017860765.1 Chloroflexota bacterium
CCTGAATCCAGGTGTGGTCTTCAGCCGGGAAAAATTGCTGGAGATGGTGTGGGGATTTGATTATTATGGTGAAACCCGCACAGTGGACGTACACGTCAATCACCTGCGCGAAAAACTTTCGGATTCCGGCGTGAATATCGAGACCTTGAGGGGAGTCGGTTATAAACTGACGGTAAACTAGGAGTTTAAGATGTCTCTGCGAACGCGGTTAATTTTATCTTACGTCTTGATAATCGTGATTTGCCTGGGGATAGCGGGAGTGTCCCTTTCCGTGGTCCTGCAAAACTACCGTGACAGGGTAGCCATGACTCAGCTGGATGCCATGACACGCCCTATCTACGTCCAGGTCCGCGACTTGCTCCGCGGTCAGACAACGCTGCTGGACGTCTGGACAAGTGTTCAGCAGCAGGCTCAAGATAATAATGCCTATATTCTATTCATAGATGATAGAGGTAATCTCCTTCGCCAGGCCTCTCCGATCCCTTCTGCCCAGACACTGAGCGCAGCGGACGGTTTTCCACACGGCATTTCCCAGCCGGCTCATGGCATCTTTACCACTTCGACCGGGCAAAAATTTATCTATTCGGCATATCCTCTCGGCAAGGCAATGGATACGCTCTTACCCCGGACACAAACACTGGTGCTTTGCCAGCCCCGGGGTACGGTGGCAACCATTCTGGCAGGTATAATCAACCCCTTCATCTGGGCCGGAGTCATTGCCTTATTGGCTTCACTGATCCTGGCAATCTTTATGGCCCGCTCGGTTTACCGCCCCATTCAAACCCTCTCCAAAGCAGCGGGCTATATCGCACAGGGAAAATATGATGAACCCGTACCCGTCAAGGGCACCGGTGAGATCCAAGGCCTGGCCGTCAGTTTCAACGAAATGGCCGCCAGGGTCAAGGAGTCACAACAGCATCTGCGCCACTTTGTGGCCGATGTCTCGCACCAGCTTAAAAGTCCCTTGACCTCTATCCAGGGGTTTGCTCAGGCCATGCTGGACGGTACGGCCAGCGACGAAGCCACCCGGCAAAAAGCCACCCGGATTATTGTCGATGAATCCAAACGTATGATAAAACAGGTAAGCGAGCTGCTCGAGCTTAGCCGGATGCAGGCTGGCCAAGTCAAGATGTCCAGAGAGACCGTGGATGTCAGAGAACTGCTGTTACGCTGTCAGGAGATCTTTGCGTTGCGCCTGGAGGAAAAGAAAATATCCGTGCAAAATCAAATTGGGCCGCTGCCTGTCATTAAAGGAGATGCTGACCGCTTAGAAGACGTCTTCAGCAACCTACTGGATAATGCGATAAAGAACACCCCGTTGCAGGGTGAGATAGGGATAGCTGGCCGCAGCCTCGAAGGTAAGGCGGCGGAAGTCACAATTTCTGATAGCGGCCCGGGAATTCCTCCGGAACAAATTCCGCATGTCTTCGAACGTTTCCAGCAGTCCGCCGGGATGAGGTCAGGATTCGGCCTCGGGTTAGCTATTGCCAGGGAAATAGTCCTGGCTCACCGGGGCGACATTAAAGTATCCAGCAGCCCGGGGGAAGGCGCGACTTTTACCGTGACTTTGCCGGTTTAGATTTTAACTTACCGGGATGACATTATCCGGCGGTAATATGATTGAGGCCGATCTCGGAGAATCGGCCTCACCACCCTTCCATGGCCCGCTGGGGGTCCAGGGATATTTGGCCTGCGCCTGTCTTAGCTCTGGCCAAACGGCCAGGTTATCCTTGAAGTTGGACCCTTAGATTGATAGACTAGGACATATCTGAGGTAAGGCCACTGCTTAAAACGAGCCCTTACCTGACTCAACAAGGAGTCTTTACATGGCAAATGCCAGTCGTCAAGATGGCGAATGGACCGGGCGAGGACCGGAAGACTTTCGCCAGTATTGCCGGGATATCCCTGACTTTCCCAAAAAGGGAGTGGTGTTTAAAGATATCACCACCCTCTTGAAAAACGGCGCTGTTTTTAAACGGGCCATCGATGAGATAGCCAGGTATTTTGAATTTCAGAGTATCGACGTTATCGCCAGCGTCGACGCGCGTGGTTTTATAATAGGGGCGGCCCTGGCTTATAAGTTAGGTTGCGGTGTAGTCCCGGTTAGGAAGAAAGGCAAATTACCCTGGCTCGTCAACAGCCAGACCTATGATCTGGAGTATGGTCAGGATGTTCTGGAAATCCATCGAGATGCTATTGAACCCGGTCAGAAAGTCCTGATAGTCGATGATGTTCTGGCCACCGGCGGCACTGCCAGCGCCGTAGTCTCCCTGGTGCAAAAAATGAAGGGTGAAATTATCGGCGCCGCCTTCCTGTTAGAACTGAAAGACCTCAAAGGACGGGATAAGCTGCCAGGGATTCAGGTATACTCATTAATTGAATGTTGAGTCAGGCGCGGGTTCTTTTTAGTTGAATTGAAAACCTTTGTCGATGAAAAGCTTGACGCACGTATCCACCACAGCGGCGTCATACAGGACGCCTACGTTTTTACGGATCTCCTCCAGGGCCTTGTCGATTCCTAACGCTGGTCTATAAGGTCGGTGTGAAGACATCGCTTCAACGACATCCGCTACGGCTAATATTCTCGCTTCAATAATAATTTCGTCTCCGGAAATGCCGAAAGGATAACCCGAGCCGTTCATTCTTTCATGATGCTGCAAAACGATTTTGGCAATGGGCCAGGGGAACTCGATGGTCTTCAGTATTTCATACCCTATTTTGGTATGGTCTTTGAGCAGATCAAATTCCGGTTTGGTCAACCGGCCGGGTTTGCTTAAAATGTCCGAAGGCACCAGAATCTTCCCGATATCATGGACAAAAGCCGCCATCGTCAGGCCTTTGTACTGCTCAACCTGTAAGCCCATCATTTTCGCCATCTCGAAACTGACCTGCGCCACTCTCTTCTGATGGCCAGCTGTGTAAGGGTCTCTGACTTCACCAATATAGGCCATGGCCTGGATGATTTCTTCGATCGTTTTTTCCAGCCGCTGCAGGCTTTTTTGGACCTCTATCTGGGCATGTTTGCGGTCATTAATATCTTCAAGAATGCCGTCCAAATATTGGATCGCACCGGATTCAAAGCGAATGGCGACCACGGTTTCCGCCACAAAAATTTCTGCTCCGTCTTTCTTCTTCAGCAAGAGTTCCCTGGTTACTTTCCAATCGGTGATATTCACCTCATTGGTGAAGGGGTCGCTGTCCTTGGAATCCACAAACAGCGCACAGACATCTATCTGAAGGAGTTCGTCTCTGGAAAAACCGGTGATTTCCTCCATGGCCCGGTTTATTTCCAGGAATCTGCCTTTCGGTCCGTGAGTACACCTGAAAATACCCAGCTTGATGTTGTCCACCAGGTCCCGATTTTTTCCCTCGGATTCTTTGGCCAGCAGGGCCTCTTTCTTATGTATCGCTAATTCCTGCTGTAATATTCGATTGGCTTTGGCCAGCTCTTCAGTATGCTCTTTGACCCTCTTTTGGATCTCTTCCTCGGCGGCTTCCGCCTCGGACTCATCAGCTTTAGAGACCTGGTGATGTGAAACCGCCAGGCCGTTAAACCTCCCCGCGTTGTCCCACAGGACCATAATTGAAGACAAACTCCCGATCCTGGTCCCATCCTTTTTATTATTGACAGTCTCCCCCCTCCAGGAGCCGGTTTGAGTCAATTGTTGGATCACGTCGCCCTGGGCCAGAGCCGCCAATATTTTAGACCGCGTCCCGGGAGAAGCCTGGTCCCCTAAAACTTCGCTCTTCGACCAGCCCAACATGGCCTCAGCGGCTTTGTTCCAGCTGGTAATCTTCAGTTCTTTATCGGTAATAATAAACGCATCGAAAGAAGCTTCGGAAATAGTGGCTTGGTAGAGGTGTAGCTCGGTTTTCAGAGCCTGGATTTCATTCATCTGCCGCTGAATTTGGTCCCGCGCTTTTGAGGCACTCTCGGCCTTAAGGTCAGGAGATTCGCTCTCGCGGGGAGCTGGCGCCTTGATCTTCTCATGAGACCGCTGACTTTTTCTGGCTTTTCCGTTTTCCGTTCCCAATCTCGCTCGATCCTAAATGATACTCCCAGGTTTTAATGCATTATAAACGAACCTCCTTACGATGTAAACAAGCCTTCCCTGATTTTGGGGATATTTAGGACCTGCCCTGCTCTCAAAAAGGATCAAACGGTCTTGCAGTGGGACCCTTGGGGTTCTGAGAACATCGCATGGTGCTTTGACAGCCTGAAAAATAGTTTCTATAATTAGGTATAGCCACGGGCACAGTAGAGTTTTTGAAAGTGTAAGGAGGAGACGAGAGCATGGCGAATGTAGTTGGCAAGAGATATCGCTGTACTAAATGCGGGGCAGAGTTCATCGTCACCAAGGGTGGCGGTGGAACTGTTCATTGCTGCGGTGCGCCCATGGAACAAAAAAAATAGAATAATCAAGATTTTAAGGAGGCGAATATAGTGGCCAATCAGTTAGGTAAAAGATATCGCTGCGCGAAATGCGGGACTGAAGTATTATGCACCAAAGCTGGAACCGGTGAGATCCTGTGCTGCGGTGAACCAATGAAAACGCAGGAAGCTAAACCGATTCCATCATCGGACTAAATCTGATTGAAAATTTAAATCAATAAAGCCTACCATTCCAGAGATAAGCTAAGCTCTGAGGGTTGGCTCTTTTTTAGAATAGAATTGGTATGCGGTCTAGAGCAGAGTTGTTGGCATCGGTATTGACAAGATGGGGCAGGTCGTAATCCTGCCCTTATTATTTGCCCTGCAATAAGGAGAAAAACTCATTGCGCGTGGCAATGCGAGTGCGGAACACCCCCCTTAAGGCGGAGGTAACCAGGGCACTCCCGGGCTTCTTTATCCCGCGCATGATCATGCACAGGTGCTCGGCCTGGACCACCACCGCTACACCATCCGGTTTGAGGGCCTCCATGATAGAATCAGCAATGGCCGAAGTCATCCTTTCCTGTATCTGCGGACGTTTGGAGACGATTTCCACCACCCTGGCCAGCTTGCTCGCCCCAACCACCCGCCCGTCCTTGTTGGGAATGTACCCTACATGAGCCACGCCGTAAAACGGCAGTAGGTGATGCTCACACATTGAGTAAAAGGGAATATCGCGAACAATCACCATCTCACGGTGACTTTCTTCAAAACCCACTTTAAGCTCTTCCCCGGGGTTTCTGCCGATGCCCGAAAAAAGCTCGTTATACATCTCGGCGACCCGGCGGGGGGTCTCCGCTATTCCCTCCCTCTGGGGGTTCTCACCAATAGCCTCAATAAGAAGAGAGATAGCTTTCTTGATTTTGGCTTCATCTATCAATTTGCACCGCCCGCCTTTATTCCAACTAGCCCCACCCCAGAGCTTTTTCAATAGCTGTCAGGTCGGCCGGAAGCTCCAGGAGAGAGGGAGCGCTCTTCAAAGCAATATCTGTGTCCTTTAAGCCGTTGCCGGTAACGATGCAGACAATCCGTTTGCCAGAGAAATTTATCCCTTCCCGAGAAAGTTTCACCAGACCGGCAAGTGAAGCTGCCGAGGCCGGCTCGCCGAATATGCCACCTTTGGCCGCTAAAAGCTTCTGAGCCGCCAGTATTTCCTCATCACTGACCATTCCGATCGCTCCGCCTGACTCGTCCCGCGCTGCGGTGGCCTTAGTCCAGGACGCCGGATTGCCGATGCGGATGGCCGTAGCCACGGTTTCCGGATGTTCGATAGGGTACCCCCGCACAATGGGGGCAGCTCCCTCAGCCTGAAATCCCATCATTTTGGGTAATATCCGGGACCTCCCCAGCTTATGATATTCCACAAAACCCTTCCAGTATGCCGTGATATTGCCGGCATTGCCCACCGGAATAAATAAGTAGTCTGGCGCTTCACCCAGGTAGTCCACGACCTCGAACGCAGCCGTCTTCTGCCCTTCGATGCGGAAGGGATTGATCGAATTAACCAGGGCTACCGGATGTTTTTCTGTTAAAACCCGGACAGCTTTCAAAGCTTCATCGAAGTTGCCGTTGATCTGGATTATTTTGGCGCCGAATACAATAGCCTGCGCCAGTTTTCCGAGAGCTATTTTGCCTTTGGGGATAATTATAATTGGCTGGAGCCCGTTATAAGCCGCGTAAGCTGCCGCAGAGGCGCTGGTGTTGCCGGTGGAGGCGCACATCACGGCCCGGCTGCCGCCTTCAATCGCCTTGGCAATGGCCACTACCATACCCCGGTCTTTAAACGAACCGGTGGGATTGCACCCTTCCAATTTAAAATACAACTCGGCGCAACCCACCTGCCGGGCCAGGGCATCGCACCTGACCAGGGGTGTATCGCCCTCGCCCATAGTAAACATTGGCGTCCGCGGAGTAATAGGTAGGAGTTCCTGATATTTATAGAGGACCCCAGCTTTAGCCATAAATCTCTACATATCCTCCACTCTGATAAAATTGCTGATTTCTTTTACCACGTTCAGTTTTCCCATCTCCTGGATAGCCCTTTGCATTGCCGCTTCGTTGGCGGGATGGGTCATGATCACAATCTCTGCAGACTGGTTGGCCTCATCAGCTTCCTTTTGAATGCAGGCGGAAATGCTGATGTTATTATCGCCCAGGATACGCGTAATCTGGGTTAATACGCCGGCCTGGTCGGAGACAGTCATGCGGATATAGTAGCGGGTAATTAAATCTGCCATGGGTTTAATATTTTTGGCTCCGGGCTGCCATTTTATGCGGGGCCCGGAGCACAGCAATATATCCTGTGCCACGGACACCACGTCAGCTATTACAGCACTGCTGGTAGGATAAGGGCCAGCTCCCTCACCGTAAAAAAGGACTTTCCCCACCAGGTCTCCTTCCACCAGAATGGCGTTGTAAACCCCATCCACCTTGGCCAAAAGGGAATCTTCTGATATGAAGACCGGATGGACACGTACCTCAATCCACTTATCATCCTGCTTGGCAATTGCCAGCAGTTTAATAGCGAAGCCCAGTTCCTGAGCATAGCGGAAGTCGCGGTTGCTCAACCTCGAGATGCCTTCGTGATGGATATCCTGGGGGCCGACACGGGTATGAAATCCCAAAGAGGAAAGGATAGCCAGCTTATAGGTAGCGTCAATTCCCTCCACGTCATCCCGCGGGTTGGCTTCGGCATAGCCCAACTCCTGGGCTTTCTTAAGGGCTGGCGCGAAGTCAGAGCCTTCTTTGGCCATGCGCGTCAAAATATAGTTGGTGGTCCCGTTGATGATAGCGTAGATGCCTTTAATCCTGTTGGCCACCAGATCAAACAGGAACGGACTGATAAGGGGGATCCCTCCGCCCACGCTGGCTTCGTAGCGCACGCTGACCATATTCTTCTGCGCCAGGGCGAATAACTCGGTCCCCCGCTTTGCAATAACCTCCTTATTGGAGGTTACCACATGTTTTCCGCTGGATAGAGCTCTCTGGTGGTATTCAAACGCCGGATGCTCTCCCCCGATGGCTTCCACAACTATATCAATTCCGGGAGTGGCAAAGAATTCATCTTCATCGGTCGTGAACAGATGAGCGCCAAATTCACTAACCAGCGGGCGGTTTAAATCTTGAGGTAATACCTTAATTTTCTTAACTTCCAGAGGGCAGCCAACCTGCTCCTTCAGCAATTCAGATTTATCTTTTAATACTTTAGCGACCTGCCCGCTGATAACCCCCAGACCCATCAGCCCCACACCGATGCTTTTCTTTTTCATTGCCTGCCTCTGTTCTTGACTAGCGAGTCTGAGCCTGTTCTATCGCGAAGGCTTTTTGTTCCTCGGTTAAAAAGGTCTGGACTTTATCTTTATTATCGTTCCAGACCTGGTCCGCCCAGGAGGCTAGTTTCTGGTTTACCAGGATAGTGCGGTTGTCACCGGTGATCTTCTGGTTCTCAATACCTGTGACCTTAATCAGCCAGATGCCTCCCTTGGTAGTTTGCGAGGTATCTGCTATAGGATCGCTGACCTTGTTCAATGGAAGGGCTTTGGAGGCATCATCCGGAAAAAGAACCTTATCTACCGTATCTCCCATTTTCCCTTTAGCTATCAGGCCCAGGTCTCCCCCATCTTCGGCGGCATTGGAATACTGGGAATTAGCTTTCGCCAGGGCCACAAAGTCCTCTCCTGCATCCAATTTAGCCTTGATGTCCTTGGCAGCCTGCTCGCTCGGCAGCAACATGGCAAAGAGATGGACCTCCTTGGTAGCGGTTTTATTCTCAGTTACCTTCAGCAGCCAGTAACCGATGCTCTTAGAGAGGTCAGGGTCTGGCGCCTGGGTCAGGGTATTAATGGCAGTACCCGGATCAAACACTTTGTCCTCCAGCACTTTATCTTCTGGAGTCTGGAGAATTGTTGATAATACCCCCTGTGGCACCCATCCGAAATCTCCGCCCTTCTCCTTTGATACCGACTCAGTTGAAAACTCGGTAGCCAGGTCCTGAAAAGTCTTTGACTGGCTCAGGTCGTTCAAGGTACCGGTAACCTCTTTAACCTTGTCCGGGCTCTCCAGGAACATGGCCAGGACCGCCCTCTGCTCCCCCGACTCGGGCACCTGGGTCTTATCGAAATACTCGCTGGTTAATTTTTGTATCACCAGTTCAGCCCGGATGGCATCTATGCGGGCCTGGTTCGGGGTTAACTCGCGGTCTTTGATGGTCTTCAATACCTCGTCATCGCTGACAGTGAAACCCAGGTTGGCAGCCTCTTGAGTGTAAAGCTTGTTCTTCCCGATCTGCTGCGCTACCGAATCGGCTATATTGGATAAGTACTGGTCGTAAGT
>JAGDMY010000001.1 GCA_017860765.1 Chloroflexota bacterium
AATGTACGGATTTCTGGCCTTGGTTTTGGTTACAGCGCTAATTGTCAGCGGTTGTATTCCCAAACCCAGGCCACCGACCACTACCACCTCCATTGCCACAGGAGGTACGCTCAACCTGACGGGAATTGACCCGCTTACTCTTGACCCGGCTAAGATGAATGAAGCGGGGTCGGCCTCTTACGTGGTACAGATATTCAGCGGCCTGCTCAAAATGGGAGACAATCTGGAGCCAGTTCCGGATATCGCCGAAAATATGCCAGAGATTAGTGCAGACGGCCTGACTTACACCTTCCATTTGCGGCAGGGAGTTAAATTCCATGACGGCAAAACGCTGACCGCTTCTGACATCAAGTACTCCTGGGAACGGGCCGCTAATCCGGCTACTAAATCGCCGACCGCGGGCACCTACCTGGGAGACATCGTGGGAGTAAAGGATGAACTAGCGGGGAAAAGCAGCCAGATCAGCGGAGTTAAAGTAGTCGATGAGAACACGCTCCAGGTTGCTGTGGACTCGCCTAAATCCTATTTTCTTTATAAACTGACCTATCCGGCAACCTTCATTGTGGATAAAGATAACGTGAACAGAGGCGCTAATTGGTCTAACCAACCCAACGGGACCGGGCCGTTTAAGGTTAAGGAATGGAAACCCGAGGTCTCCCTGACCCTGGAAAATAATAATCTATATTACGCTGAAAAGCCCAAGTTGAATCAGGTAAAATTTCAATACAACAATACCAGTGGTGATATGGACCTGTATGAGACCGGGCAAATTGACTTAACCGGAGCCAGCACCCTTTATTATGACAAAATCATGGACAGGTCCGAACCATTTTACGCCGAATTATACGTTTCTCCAAACCTGAGCGTAGAGTATATCGGCTTTAATAGCCGCCAGCCGCCTTTTGATGACGTTAATATCCGGCGAGCCTTCAACATGGCCATTGATAAGGATAAGATGATTAACTTGATTTATCGGGACATGGCACAGAAAGCCAACGGTATTCTGCCTCCCGGTATGCCAGGGTACAATCAGAATCTTGTGGGGCTGGCATATGATGTAAATCAGGCCAAAGCCCTGATTGCAGCCTCCAAGTACGGCGACGCCGCCCGCCTGCCCCCCATCTCCCTAACTTTCTCTGGAGAAGGCGGGGGAGCCGGACCTTTGCTCCAGGCTCTGGTCTTTCAGTGGAAACAAAACCTGGGGGTTGAAGTTAAGATAAGGCAAGTTGAACCTGAGATTGCAGCAGCCAATTTTGCTGCAGAAGTAGATCAGCTGTATTATTTTAGCTGGATTGCGGATTACCCGCACCCTCAAGATTTTCTGGATATTCTCTTTCATTCTGGGTCCACCTACAATTATGGCCAGTACAGCAATCCCCAGGTAGATTCCCTGATCCAGAAAGCTAATCAGACGTTGAACCGGGAACAGAGCTTCCTTCTATATCAGGAAGCAGAACAGAAAATGGTAGATGACGCGGCTTGTCTACCTCTAACCTTTGGTAAAAACTATCTCTTGATTCAGCCCTATGTACAGGGTTATGCTATTAACCCGCTGGGTTTCGCTACATTGGATAAGGTCTCCATCTTGCCTCATTGAATATAAGATTCTAATAAGCTGACGGGGAGAAAAATGAGAAAGTTATCCGATTTAATCGTCTTGATCAGGGGTGGAGGGGAGGTGGGCACTGCGATAGCCCATCGCCTTAGACGCAGCCATTTCAGAATTTGCATTACCGAAATAGCCCAGCCTCTGGCGGTAAGCCGAGGCTCCTGTTTTTCCGAGGCAGTTTATGACTTAACCAAAACAGTGGAGGATATCACTGCCAAACGAAGTCTGCCTTCGCTGGAAAACATCTATCGCTTATGGCGGAATGGCGAGATTCCCGTCGTAGTGGACCCTGAATTATCCGTGAAACCGCTGCTCAAACCAGACGTATTGATTAATGCCATGATGTTGAAGAGAGTGACCAATACCAGAATAGACGATGCGCCACTGGTAATCGGAATCGGGCCGGGTTTTACCGCCTCTGTCGACGTCCACATGGTGATCGAATCAAACAACAGCAATAACCTGGGCAAGGTGATACTGGAAGGGAAGACAGAAGGAGATTCTGCCATACCCCTCGGAATTGGCAGCTTGGACAAGGACAGAGCGATCTGGGCAGAAGATGCCGGGGTATTTACGACTGAGAGGAATATCGGTGATCATATCCAGGTAGGGGACATAGTGGGAAAATTGAATGATGTTCCTCTGCCAGCGACAGCCTCCGGGATGTTGCGCGGGCTATTAAGAAATGAAGTTAAAGTTTTGGCTAACACCGAACTCGCCGAAATAGATCCCGGAAACGATAGATCTGTCTGCTTCTCCATCCGCGATAACATGCGGGCCATTAGCGGAGGGGCACTGGAGGCCATCATGATAGCCCTGAACACGCCGGAAGCGAGTTAATCTAGACTTTTTACCTCTCCAATAAAACCCTCAAAGAATAAAGTTGACAGCAGGCTGCTTTTAGATTATTATGACTAATATGATAATATTTGTAAACAAGGAATTGAGATGAAACTTTCGACTAGAACACGCTATGGAATGAGAGCCTTGATGGACCTGGCAATACACGGCAGTGAAAAAACAGTACAGCTCAAGGATATTGCTAAAAGACAGGATATTTCCTTATCGTATCTGGAACATCTGGTTATGCCTCTGGTATCAGCGGGAATGGTGAAGAGTACCCGCGGTGCCAGGGGAGGAATCAAACTGGGCCGCCCGGCCCGGCAAATAAGGCTGGTAGAAATATTGGAAGTACTGGAGGGCCCCCTGGCCCCGGTGGAATGTCTCAAGGACTCCAAGTACTGTCCGCGCTCCGGGGCCTGTGCAACCCAGGATGTCTGGAATGAGATGAAAGAAGCCATGGGAAATGTGCTAAGTACGCAAACCCTGCAGGACCTGGCGGATCGACAAAAGACTAAATATGGCCAGTCACCAGCCATGTATTATATTTAGCCTTCTAATATAAACCTCAGGAAGGACATTCGTGCCAGTCGGGAATAATTCTAAGGAGAAGTTAAATTAAATACCAGCGCGTTGCATGCCGGTCAGGAGGACATCAAAGCCGATATTGACCGGGCGCTCCAGAACCCGTCTCCTGCTAAGGCCCTGTGTGATGACGAAATGAGAGATCTAAGATGGAAGTAAAAACAGATTTAAAAGAGAAAAGCCTTGGACAGGTTGAAACACAGTATTATACCTTCGGCCGCCCACCACATGAATTCAAACTGGAAAACGGGGAGAACTTTGGACCGGTGACACTGGCTTATGAGACCTACGGGCAGTTGAATG
Source organism: Chloroflexota bacterium (assembly GCA_017860765.1). The sequence goes on from JAGDMY010000001.1 coordinate 3,338, forward strand.
CCCGGCGGTCTAATGCCATCCTGATTCTGCACGCTCTGTCAGGTGACGCGCACGTAGCCGGCTATTCAGCCAGTGGAACAAATCCAGGATGGTGGGATAACATGGTCGGTCCGGGTAAAGCCTTTGATACCGGGAAATATTTTATTATCTGCTCCAACATACTGGGCGGCTGCCGGGGGTCCACCGGTCCTTCATCTATCAATCCGGCGACCTCCAGGCCTTACGGCTTGACGTTCCCGGTCATCAGCATCAGTGATATGGTTAAAGCCCAGATACATCTGCTAGAACACCTGGGAATCGAGCAGCTCCTCACCGTGGCCGGAGGCTCTATGGGAGGAATGCAGGTCCTGGAATGGATGTTCTCGCATCCAGAGCGAATTAAGAGCGCAATACCCATCTCAACCGCGATGCGGCATTCTCCCCAGCAGATCGCCTTCAATGAAGTAGGCCGGCAGGCCATTATGTCAGATCCAAATTGGAGCGAGGGCAACTATTATAGCAGTCAAGCCCCTGAAAGAGGGCTAGCGGTTGCCAGAATGCTGGGACATATTACCTATATGAGCGATAAATCTATGGCTGAAAAATTCGGACGCAGGCGCAAAGAGGACCGCAAGCCGTTCAAATTTACCGCCGATTTTGAGGTTGAGGGTTATTTGCATCATCGCGGACAGACCTTTGTGGGAAGATTTGACGCTAATTCATATCTTTACATAACTAAGGCTATGGACTATTTTGAGGCTAACCGCGGAGAACCGGCCCAGAATTTATTGCTGGGAACGGGCCTCAAGGTGTTGGTGATCGCCTTTAAATCCGATTGGCTATACCCAACGTATCAAACCAGGGAAATTGCCCGGACCTGCAAACTGGCCGGCCTGGACACAACTTATTGCGAAATTGAGTCCGATTATGGTCATGATGCTTTTCTGCTCGAGATTGAAGAGCAGACGCACCTGGTCAAGTTTTTTCTGGAAAGGAATCTCAACGGAAAAATAGCTGATGAATACAGCCGCTAATTTAGATGGTTTCGAATATAAAATAATCGCCAGCCTTATTGATCCCGGGGCCTCGGTGCTGGATCTGGGCTGCGGCGACGGTGAATTGCTCGCTCTGCTAAGGAGAAAAAAAAATGTCAGCAAAGTTCAGGGCATCGAGATTGATGAAAAAGCTATTTATAAATGTGTAGCGCGGGGATTAAGCGTGTTCCATGGTGACATTGATAGCGGCCTGGCTGAATATGACGATAATTCCTTTGATTACGTCATACTTAACCAGAGCTTTCAGCAGGTGAAGAGACCGGATTTCGTGGTAGGAGAGGCGTTGAGAGTTGGCCGGCAAGCCATAGTAGGCTTTCCCAACTTCGCTTATATTAAAGCGCGCTACCAGCTGGCGATCCGAGGCTTTGCTCCGATCACCCGATCTTTGCCCTATGAATGGCATGATACCCCCAATCTTCACTTCCTGAGCATCGCAGATTTCATAAACTATTGTAAAAAAAGGGATATTAAGATCAAAAAAGCCTTTTATCTGCGGAATAATATCCAGGTCAGATTCTTCCCCAATTTATTGGCCCTGTCGGGAATATTCTTAATCAGCAGAAAAACTGATTAAAACGCAGAATCCAGTTGCCTAAATTACAGATTTATTATCTAATATACTTAGCGGGCGATGAGCAACTATGCATTATCGCCGATTCATTTCCGCATTAACTGGCCGATTCCGGGAGGGTTACCCTATGAAAAGAATATATTTGGATTACGCGGCTACAACTCCGGTTCATCCTGAAGTAGTCCAGGCCATGGTACCTTATTTTACCCAGTATTTCGGTAATCCCTCCAGCATCCATTCCTGCGGACAAGAAGCCCGAAAAGGTGTTGAAGAAGCGCGCCTGAAGGTAGCCGATTTTATTGGCGCCCGGCCTGAAGAGGTGGTCTTCACCAGCGGCGGCACCGAGTCGGACAACTTTACTTTAAAGGGTGTAGCCTATGCTAATGAAACTAAGGGGAACCACATCATTACCAATGCTGCTGAACATCATGCCGTTCTGGAACCCTGTCATTTCCTGGAAAAAAGAGGTTTTAAGGTAACTTACTTGCCCGTCGACCAATACGGCATGGTAGACCCGGATAGCGTCAGGAAAGCGATTACGTCACAGACCATACTGGTCTCTGTGATGCATGCCAGCAACGAAGTCGGTACCGTTCAGCCTATTGCCGAGATAGGCCAAATCACGCGGGAAGCTGGAGTTTACCTGCATACCGATGCAGTCCAAACAGTAGGCCATCTGCCCATCAATGTCGGCGAACTGCAAGTAGACCTGCTTTCAATCTCCGGCCACAAATTATATGGTCCTAAAGGAATCGGGGTCTTATACATCCGCAAAGGGACTAAAATCACTCCCTTTTTGCAGGGTGGAGGCCAGGAGGAAGGGAGACGGGGCAGTACCTATAACGTCCCGGGCATCGTAGGCCTGGGAAAAGCCATAGAGATCGCCCGGCTGGATATGGGCGGCGAAGAAATAAGGCTGTCTGATTTTCGCGATCGTTTAATCCAGGGTCTTCTGACTAAAATTGAATATACCCGTTTGAACGGTCATCCAAAGAAGCGGTTGCCCAATAATGTCAATGTCAGCCTGGCTTTTGTAGAAGGCGAGGCCACTTTGCTTAGCCTGGATCTGGAAGGAATCTGTGCTTCGACCGGCTCGGCCTGCACTTCCGAAAGCTTGGAAGCCTCACACGTGTTGACTGCTATGAAGGTTCCCGCAGAAGAAGCTCGCTGCTCTTTGCGGTTCAGCTTGGGAAAATGGACCACGGAATCGGATATTGAAAAGGTATTGGACATTCTGCCAAAAATAATTACCAAGCTCAGGTCAATGTCCCCGCTTTATAAAGCCATGGCAAAATAACAATTGTGGAAGGCAAGCTATGAGTGAACTACCTGCCATCGGTAAAATCTCGCCAGAAATTTTTAATGAGTTGATTTATCCCCGTCTGGGCGCCAAAAGCGACCACGTTATAGTGGGACCTCAACATGGAGTGGATGTCGGAATTGTAGAAATCGGCAATAAAGCCGTGTCCTTTACCTGCGATCCTGTCTTCATAGTACCGGAGTACGGCTGGGAAAGGGCAGCCTGGTTCGCCATTCATATTATAGCTTCAGATTCTGTGACCAGCGGATTGAAGCCGGCTTATCTATCTATAGACCTCAATTTACCCATGTCGATCACCAAGGAACAGCTTTCCATAACCTGGGATATTATCCACCAAGAATGTACCAAGATTGGCATCAATATCATCACTGGACACACTGCCAGATATGCCGACTGCCATTACCCCATGGTAGGAGGCGCTACCATTATTGGCATCGGCGAACTGAATGAATATGTTACTCCCAGACTGGCCAAGGTGGGAGACAGGATAATTATCACTAAAGGACCGGCTATCGAAGCCTCGGGCATTTTCGCTGCCATGTTTCCCAAACTGCTGGAGGAAAAATTCGGTCGCGTTTTCAGCCAGAAAGCCCAGGAAATCTTTTATAAAATGTCTGTAGTGGAGGATGGCCTGACTGCCATCTCTGTGGGAAGAAGAGAAAACGGCGTTACAGCTATGCACGATGCCACCGAATGTGGAGTGTGGGGCGGATTATATGAAATCGGGCAGTCCTCAGGTACGGGAGTAAGGGTTGAGAAAGAAAAAATTGTTATGGAGGAGGGGGTTTCTGAAATCTGCCAGAACTTCGGCATCGATCCCTATGCCTCCATCAGCGAAGGGACTCTGATTCTAACCTGCCGCGAGCTTAAAGCAGAGGCTATTGTAGCAGCTTTACATAAGAAGAATATCAAGGCATCGGTGGTGGGAGAGCTCACCCGGCCGGAAATGGGGATGATCCTGGTCAAGGAAGGCAGAGAAACCAAACTGGAACATCCCATTGTAGACCCCTTCTGGAAGGCTTTTTACAGTGCCTTGGAAAAACGTGAAGGTTAAAGGAGGGAATAATGAGCACAGAGGAAGAAATCCTGGATGATAGCCACGTGGTAGCTGTGGTAGGGGCTTCGTCGAAGGCCGGACGGGCCAGCAATCATGTCGTGAGCTATTTAAAGAAGTGTGGCTATAAGATCATCCCGGTCAACCCGATGGAAAAAAAGGTCCAGGATGAAACCTGTTATCCGGACTTGAAATCAATACCGCAAAAAGTAGATATTGTGGATATCTTTCGCCGCTCCGAGGAAGTCCCGCCGATAGTAGAAGATGCTATCAAAATAGGAGCTAAGGCGGTTTGGATGCAAGAAGGTGTCGTTAACGAAGAGGCGGCAGATAAGGCTCGCAAGGCAGGCTTGAAAGTGGTTATGGATAGATGTATGGCGAAGGAACATCTCCGATTACACGCCGAATAGGCAATGGGCATTTCACAGGAAGGGTCGAAGATATCTGCATTTTTGCTTAGCGGCCTCCAGGTGTAGTACTATGGAGTTTATCCAGAAGGAAATAGTTGTCAGTTTTCGCGGGAGCCCGCGCAACAGATGGAGAGAAGGACCAATAAAGTGGCCAAGGTAATTGCAGTTTGCAGCAGCAAGACCAAAGGGGTTAGGAAAGAGGATGTCAGATGCGGAGTCCTGAAGACCGAGTACGGTCTGGAGGGTGATGCTCATGCCGATTCGGGCTGGCACCGTCAGGTGAGCCTGCTGGCGGTGGAGAGCATCGATAAGATGAGAAAGCTGGGTTATGAGGTTGGACCCGGCGATTTCGCCGAAAATATTACCTGTGAAGGGATTCAATTGCTATCGTTGCCTGTAGGCACCCGCCTGACAGTAGGAGACGGCGTGGTATTGGAAATTAGCCAGATAGGAAAAGAATGCCATTCAGGTTGTGCTATCTTTAAGCAGACCGGGAAATGTATAATGCCTAAAGAAGGTGTATTTGCCCGGGTGATCAAGGGCGGACCGGTCAAGGCAGGTGACACCATAGAGGTCCTCAGGAAGCCATGAAAGATCTGGATCGCGAGCTGGTTGATAAAATCCGCAAACTGAAGGACAAACGCAGTGCGGTGATTTTAGCCCACAACTATGAGCTGGGTGAGGTGCAGGACATCGCCGACTTCGTGGGAGACTCCCTGGAACTCAGCCAGAAGGCGGCTAAAACCGATGCCGAGGTAATAGTATTTTGCGGGGTCCATTTTATGGCCGAAACCGCTTCTATCCTTTGTCCCGATAAAGTAGTCCTGCTCCCGGATATGAACGCTGGATGCCCCATGGCCAATATGATTACGGGTGCCCAATTAATCGCCAGGAAGAAGGAACTGCCCGGTTATGCGGTGGTGTGCTATGTAAATTCTTCGGCAGAAGTTAAGGCTGAATCAGACGTTTGCTGCACCTCTGCTAATGCCGTCAAGGTGGTCAATAGCATCGAAGCCCGGGATATCCTGTTTGTCCCGGACCAGTATCTGGGACATTACGTATCGACCAAAGCCAACAAAAACATGGCGTTCTGGCCGGGTTATTGTCCGACGCATGCCCGCATTCGCGCGGAGGATATTTTGCGCGCCAAATCTGAACATCCCCGGGCTAAGGTAGTGGTCCATCCGGAATGCCGTCCGGAGGTGATCGCCCTGGCTGATGAGGTGTTGAGCACCGGCGGAATTATACGCTTTGCACGTTCCACGACAGCCAGAGAAATCGCGATCGGCACCGAGATAGGCATCATCTACCGATTGAGAAAAGAGAACCCGGACAAGACCTTTATTGCAGTTTCAGAACAGGCCATATGCCCCCGTATGAAATTAATAACCCTGGAAAAAATTTTGTGGTCATTAGAAGAAATGAAGCCGGAGGTAAAGGTCCCGGAAAAGATCCGAATCAGAGCTAAAAAGGCCGTAGATAGAATGCTCGAAATCGGAAATTAGCCAGATACGGAGACGCCATTCATGAAAGCTAGAATAGACCGGGATTTGTGTGTCGGGATCGGGAACTGTGTTGCCGTAGCCCCGACGGTTTTTAAACTGGATAAAGAGAATAAAGCCACGGTTCTGGATCAGTCCTCCGTGAGCGAGGAAAAGCTGATGAGCGCGGCCGAAAGCTGCCCTGTTAACGCTGTGATTATAGAAGATGACCAGGGGAATCAGGTCTATCCGTAAAAGCCAGGTAGCTGGCTGTTTACCCTTCTTCCCCGCTCTCCCGCCAAGATAAAGGGCATCAACTAAGGCTAAACACAGGCTACAATTTTTGATTAGAATATTAAGTAGAATTACCGGTGAGGGTATAAATATGAGACGGGTATATCTAGACCATGCGGCAACAACCGCCATACTGCCTGAAGTCAGGGAGGCGATGCTCCCTTATCTGGGCGATTACTTTGGCAACCCCTCTTCCCTGCACGATTGGGGAGACCCCGTGCGAGAAGCCCTTGATAAGGCCCGTCAACAGGTAGCCACGCTGATAGGAGTCACTGAACCCGAAGAGGTGATTTTTACAGCCTCCGGAACCGAGAGCAATAATTTTGCCATCAAAGGCCTAGCGTTGGCCCAACAAAGCAAGGGGAAACATATCCTTATTTCAGCTATCGAGCATTTCTCAGTCATGAATTCCGCCAAAAGTCTGGAGAAACTGGGGTTTGAAATAACCCCGGTACCGGTTGGCAAGGACGGTCTGGTGGATCCTGAAGAGGTCCGTAAAAATATCCGTCCGGATACCGTCCTGGTCTCAATCATGCACGCTAACGGCGAGGTTGGCACTATCCAACCGCTCCAGGAAATAGCCCGTTTCACGCGTGAAAGGAAAATAGTTTTCCATACCGATGCCGTGGCTACCTGTGGAACGGTAGCGGTAAACGTGAAAGAACTGGGAGTTGATGCATTGAGCCTGGCCGGCAGCCAGTTTTACGGGCCCAAAGGCAGTGCTGCCCTGTGGGTAAGGCGGGGCGTAAGGATTTTACCTCTGCTGGATGGGGGGATTCAGGAGGGAGGCCGACGGGCGGGCACCGAAGATGTCCCGGCCATCGTAGGGCTGGGCCAGGCTGCCGAAATAGCCGTTAGGGACATCCCGGGCAGAATTCTTAAACTGAGTCCAATGCGCGATAAATTATTAAGACAACTGCCCGAAAAAATTAAGAACGTGCTGGTCACAGGTCACCCTCAGAGGCGTTTACCCGGCCATGCCAGCTTTTGCATAGAGTTTGTCGAAGGTGAGTCGATGTTGATGCTGCTGAACAGCCAGGGGATCGCCGTTTCCAGCGGCTCTTCCTGCACTTCCCGGGCTTTAAAAGCTTCCCATGTTTTGATTGCGATGGGTTTTTCTCATGAAATCGCTCAGGGTTCAATCCTGTTCACTTTGGGCATCGATAATAATGCCGAAGATATTGATTATGTACTGGAGGTAATGCCGCCTATCGTCGACAGATTGAGGCAAATGTCGCCCTTATATTCCAAATACGTTAAAGCATCTAAAGGAGGCCAATAGTATGCCGGTCTATAGTGACAAAGTGATGGAGCATTTCATGCACCCTCGCAACGTAGGGGAAATTGAACAGCCTGATGGGGTCGGGGAGGTAGGTAATCCGGTATGCGGGGATATGATGACCTTTTACATCAAGGTCAAGGATAACCGTTTGGAGGACGTCAAATTCAAGACTTTCGGCTGTGGAGCCGCCATTGCAGTCTCCAGCATGGTCAGCGAAATGGCCAAAGGAAAGACCCTGGAGGAAGCCAAAAAAATTACTCCTGAACTGGTGGCCCAGGAACTGGAAGGTTTACCAAAGCAAAAATTCCATTGCTCGAACCTGGGCGCACAGGCTTTAAACAAGGCAATCAGTGATTATGAGAGCAAGAAGCAGGGAGGGGAGAAAAAATGAAAGCCAAGAGACCTGAGAAGAAGGAACAGCAGTGGTGTCCTTACTGTGAAGACGAACTGGTCAATTCTCAGCTGCCATATTGCCAACCGTGCAAATTAGAAACCTTTTATTGCCCGGCCTGTGGCAAGCCGGTACCGCGTCTGAAGAGAATTTGCCCCAGCTGCGGGGCTCCAATGAAACCGAAAGGTGCTTAAGGAATACTTAAGTTTTCCGCAACCGGTCGATAGCACCGAGAGGAAAAACTGACCGCTTATCGGCAAGAAAGTAAAGCTATGGCAGAAATAAAAGATAAATTGACCATTGTCCTTTTCAGCGATGACCTGGATAAAGTCCTGGCAGCCTTTATGATTGCGACAACAGCCGCCAGCATGGGCACAGAAGTAAGCATGTTTTTTACTTTCTGGGGTTTGAATGTGATCAGAAATAGTGAAGTTAAGATAAAAAGCAAGGGCATTATGCGCAAAATGCTCAACATCATGAACCGCGGTAGTGCCAGGCGGCTGAAGTCATCCAAATTCAATATGCTGGGTCTGGGTACCTGGATGATGAAAAAGATCATGAAAGCATCGAACATGCCTTCCCTGGAAGAGCTTTTAAAAATGGCCCGGGAAATGGGAATCAAATTGATTCCCTGTTCTAATACTTGCGGCATGATGGGGCTGCCGGAAGATGCCTTTATCAACGGAGTCCTGACCCAGGCAGGGGCCGCCTATTTTCTTTCAGAGGCTAAGGAGTCCCGGGTAACCCTTTTCATCTAAGTGGTAACTCGAGAGGAGATTTTGATGAAAGCAGACGAAAGTCTGGACTGCTTCGGACTGATGTGCCCGATGCCGATAGTTAAAACCGCCCAAAAGATGAAAACGATGAAAGTAGGGCAGATCCTAGAAGTCACCGCCACAGATAAAGGAATCAAAAAGGATATGCCAGCCTGGTGTCAGGCTACTGGCAACGAGTGCCTGGGGTTAGAAGACCAGGGAGAAGAAATCAAAGTCTATGTAAAAAAGACCAGGGAATAAAAGGCCATCTGCTTTCAACTCCATAATGGAAAAAACATCTAAAGCAGGCCCGGTGCCTGCCTCCTGCATATCACGATAACTCTCGATTGTGCTCTCATCTTTTGGATTTATGATTCCCATCATCATTATTCCCTAATAGAGACGAAAATATCTAATGTCAGATGTTGACTATTATGGTAAAATAGATAGTAGAATATGACATAACATCGGGAGGAACGTACACACACCTTTGGATGTCGGCTATATCATTCTGGCCGGTGGTAAAAGCACCCGTCTAGGTAGAAATAAGGTCTTCGAAATCATCGGTCAGAAGAGTTTACTGGAGAGAGCGGTATCCTGCTTGTCATCCTTTAAGAGTGAAATCATCGTTGTGAAAGCTAAAGATTCCTCTCTGCCTGAACTTACGGGATATCCCGAATTAAGGATAGTAACAGATGTCTATCCGGGCAAAGGCTCATTGGGTGGAATCTACACTGGACTGGTCGCTTCCAAGGCATTTTATAATATGGTAGTAGCCTGCGACATGCCCTTTCTTAATTTAGACTTGCTACGTTATATGATTGATCTTGCCCGGGAATACGATGTAGTAATCCCCAAAGTCGATGACGAGATATTAGAGCCTTTGCATGCCGTATATTCCGGAAATTGCATCCCTCCTCTGGAATTTTTAATCAAGCAAAATAGGCTTTCTATATTAGAGCTTTTTCCTATGGTGAAAGTTAGAAATGTAGCTAATTCGGAAATCAATCAGTTCGATCCGCAACATCTTAGCTTTTTCAATATTAATACTGAGGCGGACTTGCAAAAAGGTCTAAAGTTGGCAGGAAAAGAGGGTTTTAAAAGTGATAAGTGTTGAACAGGCACTGGAAAAAGTTTTAAGCAGCATACACCTGCTGGACGAAGAGGAGCGTCCTCTTATGGAATGTCTGGGGCAGGTGCTGGCAGAGGATATTCGTTCGGATATCGATGTTCCACCCCAGGACAATTCAGCTCTGGATGGCTATGCACTGAGGTCGGTGGATATCAAAGGGGCCAGCCCCCAGAACCCCCGCCTATTGCGCGTAATCGATATGATAATAGCTGGCGGCACTCCTAAAAAATCCGTTGAGCCCGGGACTGCGATCAGGATCATGACCGGAGCTCCCACGCCCGGGGGGGCTGATTGTGTAGTGGGCTTTGAGGATACCGACGAGACTAAGAGGTCTCTTACCTCTAAAGGGGTACCGGATGAGATTGCTATCTTAACCGAAGAAAAGGCTGACTCTAACATTCGTAAAGCCGGTGAAAGTATCCGGAAGGGTGACCTGGTATTAGCCAGAGGAACTATCATCCGGCCTTCTGAGATTGGGGTCCTGGCTTCTATGGGTCGCTCCAAAATAAGAGTCATCCGGAGACCGATAGTAGCCATTCTGGCCACAGGCGATGAGCTTACTAACCTGGGCGAAGCCCTGACAGAGGGGAAAATCTACAACAGCAATACTTACAGCGTCGCCGCTCAGGTCTTGCGGGAGGGAGGAGTCCCCAAGCTCCTGGGGATAGCTCTGGATAACGAGACTTCCGTGGTCAATAAAATTAACCAGGGATTGGATGCCGATTTACTGATTACTATCGGCGGCGTTTCCATGGGCGACTATGACGTAGTCAAAGACGTTCTGGCTAAACAGGGTGAAATCGTGTTCTGGAAAGTGCGCACCAAACCAGGCAAACCGCTGGCTTTTGGGACTATTAAAAGGATAGGTAAGGGCCAGTCTGCCAGGGACCTGCCTCACCTGGGACTGGCAGGCAACGCCGTGAGCTGCATGGTCAATTATGAGTTATTTGTACGTCCGGCGATATTAAAAATGATGGGAAGGAAGAATTTGGCCAAACCCACCATAGAGGCCATTATCGAAGATAATATCGCCAATAACGATAGCCGCCGCATCTTTGCCAGGGTGATTGTGGAAAAAAGAGAAGGTCAATATTATGCCAGGTTGACGGGACCGCAGGGTTCCGGCATTTTGACTTCCATGGCCATGGCTAACGGACTGGCCATCGTTTCGGAAGATAAAGCTCTGGTAAAAAGCGGTGAGAAGCTGCAGGTGATGATGCTGGATTGGTGTCAGGATATCTAGTCGAGTCTATTTAAAGCCGGTCTGTGACACTGGCGGTTGACATATAATAAAAATAGACTTCTTAAGAGGAGAGTATCTTGCTAGTCGAGGCTTCAGAATTTTCCTTCAAAGCTTCACCTGAAATAGCCAGAGCCAGGCGCGTGCTTATTAAACCCAGCGCCGCTTATCCCTCTCCCTATCCGATGACCACCAGCCCGGAGATGATTTCCAGGATTATTGAGGGCATTCGTGAAGTCAGTGATGCTGACATCCTGATATTGGAAGGTACGCCAGGAGGGGTCCCGATTTATCCCATTTATCAGGCCCTGGGTTACAACTTCCCCAGGGTCCTGATGTTAGACGTCAAGGACTGCATCTGGGTAGAAGTTGATAATCCTCTGCCCAAACCATTTGCGGTTCCTACTTTCTGGATTCCCAACGTCATTCTGTCCAGTGATTATCTAATCACAGTTTCGACATTGAAAATTATTAACGATAGGCCTGAGTTCAGTGTGATGAATCTACTTTCCACCTTACCCAGCACAAAGTACGGGAACCGGTCTTCCACGGGCTGGGACAGCCTGTACAGCCTGGGTATCGATAAGGTGCTGGCGGACCTTTATTTCACCTTACCTTTTGATATGGGTATCATTGAAGCCCAGCAAAAGTTTACCGGAAAGGGACCCCAAATTAACCAGGGAGCTGTAGAAAACCTGGGCAAAATTTTTATCGGCGAACCTTTTGATATTGATGATGAAGCCTGCCAGATACTTAACCTCAAGTCGGAATACCTAGATTTGATCAAAGTGGCCAGAGTGGGATTCGAGGCTTAGTATTTGATCTCAAAACCGGAAAATCGCCCCGTGTACCTCGACCAGTTAGTAGAGACCCTTTCCACCTTGGCATTCGGCGGACCAGCTTTCAAATGATCTACCAAGCGGTCCAGCTTATCCCTCTCGCCTTCAGCCCGTACTTCGACTTCCCTCCCAGAGGATAAATTGCGCACATATCCGGTTAATCCCAACTCAGCCGCTTTTTGTGAGACAAAGGCCCTAAAAAACACCCCTTGCACCTGACCATGGACTATGGCCTGAAGCGAAGCTGGACTGCTCAAATCCTGTACCCCCCACCGCAAAGTTATCCCCTGACTTAAAACCTTGTTTACTCCCTAGAATGAAAGACGGGCAGATCTTAAATCTGCCCGCTCCCTATGGACTATTCCTCTTCTTCCATGTCCTTGGGCTTCTTGCCCTTAGGGTGGATTACCTCGACCTCAGGACGAGGGGCCTCGAAGGTGGACAAAATTATAGGTCCTTTCTTAGCCTCTTTCTTGGGTTTCTTCTTCTCCCTGCGCACGAAATCTCTACTACCCATTAAATCTCCTCCATTTAAGTATTAAAGATTCAATAAAGCCTATTGGCCAGGTTTGCCTAAAGTTTAGCAAAAACTGGCCGGGCATGTAAAGATTGAACTGAGACGCTCATAGTCCCCTCAAAAATTCGGGCCGGAGCAACGATGCGTCATGCGTGGAAAGCACGCGCTCCAGTTGCGCAAGCATCTTAGCCTTATCACGCGGCAGCACACCCCGGACTGAAAGATAATTAGAAGCATGCATGGAGCTGAAAAAACAGTTTGAAAAAGCAGCCTTTTCTATGATTGTTTTTAATTCCTCAAGAGAATGCAGCGGGGAAATCAAGGAAAATTCTCCCCGGCGACACTTCTCATACATAGGAGTCCCCGGTACGAGAGTCAAAGTCAAAGCTCCTGCAAATTCAGGATCCAGTTCCGTAAGTATTTTAGCGGTGGCAAGAGCATGTTCCCGGCTTTTTTCGATTCCACCCAGTCCTAGAATCACCGTCACAGAAAGCGCGATCCCGGCGGCTTTCACTTTATGACCGGCTTCTATTATTTGCTGGGAGTCAACCCCTTTTTCGATCTCCCGCAGTATCTCATCATCCCCGCTTTCGACACCTACGTAAAGAATTCCCAGCTTTAAGGTCTTTAAGGATTCCAGCTGTTCAACGCTGAGGCGGAGAATATCCTGTACGGTGGCATAGCTACCTACTCTTTCCAACTCAGGAAACTTGAGACTTAAATATTCCAGCGACTGCTTCAGGTTGGGGTACGGATAAACTAAGGCATCGCCGTCCTGCAGAAAGACCCGCCGACCATCCCATTCATCAGCGACGGCATATACAATATAAGGCATATTCGGGACCCGAACTCCATGTCTTACAAAAAGGGCCAGGGCGTCGATCTCCTCTTTCACCTCGTCTAAATCCCGCACTTTTAGCTTGCAGCCATAATAATTGCAGAAGCCGCAGGAATTGTTAGAACAGCCGCTGGTAAGCGGTAAAAAATAGCTGCCGGCCTCGCTTGGCGGTCGTATTATTTCAGGTCGTTCAAAACTCATGACATTAGCAATTCTAAAGCCAAAACTTACCCTCTTCATAAACCCGGTCTCGAAGACCCGGAACTTGAAAATATTGTTATCAGTACTCTTTGAGTATGTTAATCAGAATATCGGTAGCTTTGAAGGCCAATTCCCGGGTCACCGTCAGGGGCGGCATAAAACGGAATACATTTCCGTAACGCCCGCAGGGTACCATTACCACACCGTTATTAAGCAGTTTCAGAGAGATTTCGCTGCATTTTTGGGGAGGCAGAGGCTCCCTGGTCTTCTTGTCCGCCACCACTTCCACACCAATCATCAGACCCCTTCCGCGAACATCGCCGATGACGTTCAGGGTTTTAGCCGCCTCTTTAAACTGGCCACGTACCTCTTCACCCAACTTGGCAGCTCTTCCCATTAAGTCCATATCTTTATCGGTGATCAGGTCGATATTAGCCATACTTACCGCGCAAGCCACGGCATTGCCCGCAAACGTCCCCGGCTGAGACCCTTCCACGATGGTCTTGCCGATATCAGACCTGAAAGTAACCCCTGCCATAGGCATATCTCCACCCATTCCCTTACCCCAGGTGAGCATATCAGGGACCACCCCGGTATATTCAATCGCCCACATTTTGCCCGTTCGCCCGGCACCGGATTGGACTTCGTCTGCAATATAGAGGGCCCCGTATCTATCAGCCGCTTTTTTAATAAGCTGGAAATACTCAGGCGGCGGGGCAACATAACCACCTTCCCCCTGCTGCGATTCAATGATGATAGCAGCCACGTCATCTGCAGCCGTGTACGGGGTATTCAAAATATGGTCTACATATTTCGCACATTGAATATCACAATCCGGATATCCCATGTTAAAAGGGCAGCGATAACAATAGGCATACGGTAGATGAATGATTCCGGGAATGAGCGGACCCCAGGCATGGCGATATCTATAACCGGTAGTTAAGGCAGCGGTCCCGCACCAGACTCCGTGATAGGCTCCATGGAAAGCGATTAGCTGTGACCTGCCGGTATAGTGCCGAACAAACTTTATAGCTGTTTCTACGGCACCGCTGCCGCTCTGGGCGAAGGCCGTCTGGCAGTTACCTCTCAGACCTTCGGGCATTATTCCCGATATTTTTTTGGCCAATTCTATCCTTTTAGGGTTGGTAATATCTGTAGTGTGCATAATGACGCTGGACTGCTTCTGGATGGCTTCCAGCACTTTGGGATGACCGCGCCCAACAGCATTGACAGCCACCCCGGCCGACATATCAATAAAGATATTGCCATCGGCATCCTTGGTGGTAGACCCTCTGCCTTCTTCCATTATCACCGGAAAGGAGCCGCCGCCCCGGGCCAGACTCTCATATTTAGCCGATTCTGCCAGCAATTTTTGGACCTTGGGCCCGGGGACTTTGGTTAACATCTTGGGTGCTCTCGGATAAGATAACTTGGCTAACTCCGCTTCTGAAATCATTTCATCCTCCCTTTATCTGAAATAAATATTTTCTATAGTTTAAATATAGACTCAAAGGGTACGTATTTTATACCGACCGCTTCAGCGACTGGCTGGCTGGTCAGCTGACCTTTAAAAACATTGAGGCCTCTTCTTAAAGAGATATCCTCAATCATGGCCTTATCATATCCCATATTGGCCAATTTTAAAATATAGGGAAAGGTGGCATTAGTCAGGGCCAAAGTGGAAGTGCGTGCCACACAACCGGGTAAATTAGCGACACAAAAATGAACCACGCCCTCCATCGAAAACGTCGGGTTTTCAAAAGTGGTAGGATGAGAAGTTTCGAAACAACCTCCCTGGTCAATAGCAACATCTACGACCACTGATCCCTTCCTCATTTTGGAAATCATACTCCGACTAACTAATTTCCGGGTCATGGCACCCGGCACCAACAACGCCCCAATCAATAAGTCAGCGGCTGCCACCACATTTTCCACATTTTCCGTGTTCGATATCAGGAGAGTCAAGTTACCATGGAGAATGTCGCTCAAATATCTCAGCCTTTCCAGGCTTACGTCTAGTATGGACGTGTGAGCTCCCATGCCTAGAGCAATTTTAGCCGCATTAAGGCCAACGGTTCCGCCACCTATAATAGCTACATTAGCCGGTTTTACGCCCGGCACTCCCCCCAGCAAAATTCCGCTGCCGCCGTTAATTTTTTCCAGATAGTGTGCACCAATCTGGATAGACAGCTTTCCCGCGATCTCGCTCATAGGCATAAGTAACGGCAAAGTGCCATTCGCCAGCTGAACAGTTTCGTTGGCAATACCCACTATTTCCCGCTCCAAAAGGGCTTTCGTCAGTTCCGGGGCCGCTGCCAGATGCAAAAAAGTGAACACTACCTGACCCTTTCGCAGAAATTGATATTCCTGGGGCAGGGGCTCCTTTACTTTCACTATGATATCAGCTTCCCGGAATACCTCTGCGGCTGATGGCACCACTCTGGAGCCTGCTGCTGTATACTCGGCATCCGATATTCCTGAGGCTTCCCCGGCGGATTTCTGAACGATTACCTGATGGCCATTCTCCGCCAGAGTTCTCACTCCGGAGGGCACCAGAGCTACCCTGTTTTCATTATTTTTAATCTCCCTGGGTATACCGATGATCATATTGATGTCTCCTTCAGGCATGAACTCCGACCAAATCGAACTCGGCCGGCTGCCGGCTCCACTTCATTGAATATGGAAAAGCCGTATCAGCAATTTTAAATTTGCTATATATAAACGATAAATTACTGCAGATTATTACCGATGGAATTGAATACTAACACAGCTTGATTTAACAGTCAACAGTAATTATGACAAACTGCAATCGGTAATTCAGATCGAGTTAATCATTATGCGGGTTAGACCTCTGTTAAAGAACTGAGGCATTAAAGCTAGGAAAGTTCCTATCCAAGCAGTATAATTTTCTTGGATGGGATAAATAAAATATTTTTCAGGAGGGAATAAATGCGCCAGCCGCTTATTGCCGGCAATTGGAAAATGAATACTACCAAGGACGAGGCTATTGCCCTGGTAAAGGAGCTCCGCCCTGAGCTGGATATTATCAACAATACCGAAAAATTAGTCTGTCCACCTTTTATTTCCCTGGTTGCGGTACGCGAGGCATTAGTCGGGAGCACCGTCAAAGTCGGAGCTCAAAACATGTATTTCGAAGAAAAAGGAGCTTATACGGGAGAAATTTCTCCCTTGATGCTGACAGGCATTTGCGAATATGTGATAATTGGCCATTCTGAAAGGCGCCAGTATTTTCGTGAAGCAGGCGAAACGATAAGCAAGAAGATCGCCGCCGCAATCAGGCACAATATCCGGCCGATCCTCTGCGTAGGAGAAAATCTTGGCGAATATGAGGCTGGACAGACCCGGGAGGTGGTCTCCGACCAGCTGAAATCCTCCCTCTCTGGAGTTGAAAAAGGGGACACTTTGACCATTGCATATGAGCCGGTATGGGCTATCGGCACAGGCAAAGCTGCTACCGGAAAACAGGCCAACGAGACTATCCACCTCATCCGCACCTTTATTGCCGGTAGATTTACCAGCCGTATAGCCGATAATATACGTATTCTGTATGGCGGCAGTGTTACTGCCAGTAATATTGCCGAATTTGTGGCGCAACCGGATATAGATGGGGCCCTGGTGGGAGGGGCCAGTTTGAAAGCCAAAGAATTTACCGGCATCGTCAAGGTGACCTCCCAAACCAGAAAATAGCTTGGATGGAGATTAAAAATACTCGTTCTAAGACCAAACCAGTGATAGCGATAATCGGACCCACGGGCACCGGTAAAAGCCGCTTAGCTGTTCAACTAGCCCTGAAATTCGACGGGGAGATAGTCAATGCCGATAGCCGACAAGTATATCGCTATATGGATATCGGCACCGCCAAACCATCGCCGGAGGACCGGAAGCTGGTTCCTCACCATCTATTCGATATTCTCAATCCCTCTGATGATTTCAGTCTGGCGCAGTACCAGCAACTGGCCTACCAGACAATCCGGGACATCCATAAACGCCGGAAGCTGCCCCTTCTGGTAGGCGGGAGCGGGCAATATGTCTGGGCAGTGCTGGAGGGGTGGCAAATCCCCCGGATTCCTCCTGACCTAAAGCTCCGCAAT
>JAGDMY010000043.1 GCA_017860765.1 Chloroflexota bacterium
CCGCCGGTGACCGGGGCGTTGGCGGCTGAACCTATAATCTGGTCTTCCTGAATTTTATGCAGGACTAAAAAGGGTATAATCAGAGATAAGATGTGGTCCGGCTTACGGCCGCCTTCTTCCCCTGACCCCTTAAGTTCCCGGTACCGGGAAATTACAATATAAATCTTATCGCCGCTGGGGAACAGCTTCATCAACTCTGCCGCACTATCCTGAGGCGATAAGGGCCCCTCGAGGTTGAAGGCGATAAAGTTATTTGCCATTTGAGTTTGGCGTCCTAAGGGTTAGCGTTTTCTGATAAATACCAGAAAGCCCAATTTTTTTATAGCTTCGGCTACCTCGGTGGCATCTGTAGTATCCAGATGGACCATGAGGTCATGTTTGGCGGCTACCTTGAATTCTGAAAGGAACAAATTAATAATACTTACGTTGAGCTTATTAATGGCGGAAATCACCTTCTCCACGTCCGGCCCTTTATAACACTGGGCCACCAGTATCCTGGAGCCGGGCATTCCGATGCCGAGCAGGGGGTTGAGGACCCCCAGGAAAATATCATTAGTAGTAGCGATACCGATTACCAGATCGTTTTCAGTTATAACCAGAGAACCAATCTTTCTGGCCTGAGCGATGGCGACAGCTTCCTCAATGGTGGTCTCTGGAGGTACCGTGACGACATCCTTGTGCATCACATCTTTCACGGTAATCTTGTTCAGCATATAGACCAGTTCATTCACTCTGAAGGTGGTCAATTGCGATGGCCCCATTTTATCCAGGTCATCCTTGGTGACAATACCCACCAGCTTCATTCGATCAATAACCGGCAACCTTCTGATATTGTGAGCGTCCATGATTCTTCTGGCCTCTGCCAGGGATGTGGAACTGGAGATGGAGACCACGTTGGTTTTCATAATGTCCGAAATAAGCATTTACTCAACCTCCTTTCAGTTGTTATGCCAGAAATCTAATGTAATATATTATAAGCTTTTAGTGCCGGTTTTGTCATGATGGTAATTTCGCTCGCGCCGTTTATTGTTTTAAGACAGCCACTCCCGGGAATGCGTTCGGCGAAGGAGGAGTTTTTATCCCGGCCGTTTTACCGGTCGGAAGGAAGACCGCGGATGTTTCAGCATCCTAATTCGGGCTGGAATGTTCGGGCTTGTGCGAATTTTCTTCGGATTAAGAAGGCGAAGACGGCCGCCAGGAATTCGAGTATGCCCTGGATCAGAAAAATGAGCAGGTAGCTGTGAGTCAGCTGAAAGGTAATGCCGCCGGCGAAGCTCCCGATGGCCATGCCGATCATGTGAAACGACCAGATTACGCCCATGATAGTGCCCATGCGCAAATAGCCGAACAGGTCGGCTACGAGGCCGGAGACCAGGGGCGCGGTGGTAAACCAGCCGAAGCCGAACAAGGCCATCGCCGGATAAAGCAGCCACAGTGAGCCGCCTGTCAGTACCAGAGATGCCACCAGCGCGATAAAAGAAAGACTGCGAACAAAATGGGTCAGCGCCAGGACTTTATTACGGGCGATGCGATCCGACATTTGCCCGGTAACCAGTAGTCCAACCAGATTCACTCCGCCCTGAACGCTTAAAAAGGTGGCCCCTATCATATCCGGATAGCCGAGATCGGTGGCAAAGATAACCGTATGAGTCATTAAAAGGCCGCATCCGATGCCGCAGATAAGGTGGGCGAGAGCCAGCAGCCAGAAAGCGTAGGTACTCATTGCCCGCGCCAGAGTATGGCCGGTTTCCAACTCAGCTCCGGGGCCCGGCGGAGTGTTTGGCCGTGATGCAGATATGGAGTTTACCTGTCTTGCCGGAGGCTCTCCATCCGGGGTAAGGCCCCTGTCTTCAGGTCTATCTCTGATCAGGGTTATCAGGGGCACTATAAGTATGACAGTAATACCAGCCCAAAAGAATAAAGTGATCCGCCAGCCCCAGTTCAGGACCAGATATTGTGAGACCGGGGAGAGAACGATCGTACCGATTGGGAAACCGGTGGCTACGATACCCAGGGCGCGGCCTCTTTTTTTCAAAAACCAGCGGTTAATCAGGACCTGAGTGGCGTGGGTATATCTGATCTCAGATAGAAACCGGCCAATAGAGACCTGCAATATGCCGTTTGCCAGGCCCGTGATCACGCCGGCCAGAGTCTGTATTGCGGCGCAGACAAACAAAACCGCTCTCGGCCCGAACCGGTCGATAAAGCGCCCTGTGAATGGCGAAAGTGAGGCCGAGGCCAGAAGCACCAGGGCGGTGATCAGCGAAAGCGTAGCCCGGTCCCAGCCGAACTCCTCCAGCAAGGGCTTGAAGAAGATGGCCACGGCGGTCCCGCCAATTAGAAAAAGCATCACCCAGGAGGCTGCCACCAGGTACCAACCGTAAAATAACCCGGGTTTAGATGATGTAGTCTTGGATTCGCTGCTCAAGATATCCCCAATATCCTAGGC
The DNA here is from genome assembly GCA_017860765.1 of Chloroflexota bacterium. Next base: position 2,450 of record JAGDMY010000043.1, read on the forward strand.
ATCATAAATTCTCTAACAGTATAACATGGAGAGGAGAATCGCGCAGAAATAGTGGTGGTGGTCTCCGTCTGACCTTTAAATATGCCTGACCCTGGCCCAAATGCTGCGGAGACGGGAGAGAGGATTGGTGCGGCGGCCATGGATTCTACCCTGGGCCAGGCTCTGGAGGAAGTCTTCTTTACCCTTGAATTCGGGCATTTCCACAAAGGCATTGCCTATCTCATAAGCCGCATGGGCGTCGCTGCCGGCGGTGCCGGGCAGGTGGTGTTCCCGGGCAAAAGTACGGGCTTGCTCGGAGAAGCGGAGCAGTGGACTGCGGGCATTGAATACCTCTACCATATCAATCTGAGCTGCTATTTCATTGAGGGTGACCGGTCCCAGGGCTGAACCACGCAGTCCATCAAAGGGGTGGGGCACGCAGACCAGACCGCCCTGGGCTTTAATGCGCTGAATACTTTCCTCCAGCGAAAGGTGGCTGGGGACCAGCTCTTCAAGGAACAGTCCGATAATCTCACCCCTGGTGGTCAGTATTTCTTCGCCAACCACCACGTAAAAGGGGGCGATCTCTTTTATTCTAAGAGCCCCCTCGATGGCCCCGTGGTCGGCGACTGAAATACAGTTAATGCCCTTCCTCTGGCAAGCCCCGATAATTTGCTCCAGGCTGGTAGTGCTGTCCATGGAATATTTGGAATGAATATGAAAATCGGCTTTAAGCAATTCAGATCCTCCGGAACTCACATCAATTTTCTGGCAGAGGAAATCACCCGGAGCTTACCATTTTCCATCACCACGTCGTCCTCGAGGCGCACTCCACCCCAGCCGCTGAGGTAAATTCCCGGTTCGATGGTGAATACCATGCCATCGGTCAAAACACCTTTGGAGGTAAATCCTAAATAGGGACTTTCATGGGCGGCTAACCCGATGCCATGACCCAGGCTATGGCCGAAGGCTTCCCCGAAGCCGGCATTACCAATTAACTGGCGGGCGATGGCATCGGCCTGGGCTCCGGTCATTCCAGATTTTATATAGGAGATGGCGGTCAGCTGGGCGTCCAGGACGGTCTGGTACACCTGCCTGAAGGTACCGGGCATTTTGCCAATATAGAAGGTGCGGGTCAAATCGCTGGTGTAATATTTATACCTGGCCCCGATATCAACCACAATTGGCTCGCGCTCCTGTATCACGTAGTCCGAAGGTTTAGCGTGGGGCAGGGCGGCATTAGGTCCCGCCGCGACTATGATTTCGAAGGGCAACGGCTGACTGCCGTTTTCCCGGATAAATTTTTCTATATCCCAGGCCAGGGCTTTTTCGCTAACGCCGGGCTTCAATTCCTTTTCAAGGTGTTCAAAAGCGGCATCAGCGATCTTAACCGCCTGATAGATAAGCTCCGCCTCCTCCGGCTCCTTCACCATTCTCAGCGAATCCATCAGGTTGTCGCCGGGAATCAGATCGATAGGCGTTTGAAGTTTGCGGAAGACATCCTCCATTTGCCGGTAAGCTGCAAAGGAGAGGTGATGGTTTTCAAATCCCAACCGCCGTATCTTGTGTCCGGAAAACAGCCCGGGAAGCCAGTCGGCCATTTTCCCTGAGATAGTAAAAATCTCAAAGTCGGGGGACTGCCGTCTGGCTTGCTCTACATAGCGGAAGTCAGTGACCAGAAGGTTGCCCTCGCCGATTAGTAAATACCCTTCCAGGCCTTCGCAACCCGAGAGATAGTACAGGTTTTCCGGCTGAGAGATCCAGATGGCCTCGATTTCTTTTTGCGCCAATTGCTGCCGGAGCCGCTGAAGCCTATTTTTTGGTTCCATATTGGTTGTCCTTTTCCCGGGCCATCGGGTGGGCGGTCAAATATACCTTTCTGGCCTGCTGCTTTGTAACGTGGGTATAAATCTGGGTAGATGAAAGGTCGGCATGACCCAGGAGTTCCTGCACTACTCGCAAGTCCGCCCCGCCGTCCAGCATATGAGTGGCGAAAGTGTGACGGAGGATATGGGGGTGGACGTTTTTCTCCGTACCGCTGGCCAGAGCATAATGTTTCAGCAATTTCTGAATTCCCCGCATGCTCAGGCGCTTACCCTGCTTATTTAAAAACAGAGCGGGTTCAAATTGATTAGTTGAGAGCCGCCTTCTTCCCAGGTGGATATAGTCACTCAGTGTAGTGGCGGCCGGTAGACCCATCAGGACCAGACGCTCTTTGGAGCCTTTGCCGACCACCCGGATTTCGCGGGTCTCCAGATTGAGGCTCTCCAAATTCAACTGCCACAACTCGCTCACCCGCAGCCCGGAGGCATACAGCAATTCCAGTATAGACCGGTCGCGCTGGCCTTCGGGTCTGGCAAGGTCCGGGGCATTCAGCAACTGGTCCATCTCCAGCCGGGTGAGAAACACCGGGAGTTTTTTATCCTGCTTGGGGGAAAGAGAGGAACGCTCGCCTTTTCTGCCGGAGGCATTCACGGGGATAGGACTTTTCACCAGGATGCCTTCCCGTAGAAGGAAGCGGTAGAAAGAGCGGATGGCGGAAAGCTTGCGGGACAGGCTGGACTTATCGATACCCTGCTGCACCAGCCAGGTCAAATAATCCCGGATAGTCTGCTTATCGACATCCTTGAAGTCCCGTATTTTCCTGGTAACTAAGAATTGGAAGAAGCCTTTACCAGGGCCTCTTTTATGAGTCCCCATAAGGTCGGTGGAGTAATTGCGGATAGTATAACTGGAAGCATTGCGCTCAGCCTTCAGGTAGTCCAGGTATTGATTAAAGACTTCTCGCATCTTCCATTTTCTCAAAATGAGAGCATTTCAGGCATTTGGCCGTCTTATTCCTCTGGGCGACCATTAATCCACCGCAGGATGGACAGGGTTTAGGCAAAGGCTGCATGAAGGTGGCGAATTTACAGTCCGGATAGCCGCTGCAGCCGTAAAAGCGCTTTTTCCTCTTGCTGATTCTCTGCACCAGCTCTTTGCCGCATTCGGGACATTTGGCTCCTGTCCTGACCTGATATGGCCGGGTGGTTTTACATTCAGGGTAGCCGGTGCAGGCGAGGAATTTGCCAAAACGCCCGCTCTTGACAGCCATGGGTTTGCCGCATTTGGGACATTTCTCTTCGGTGATCTCGTCAGCTAACTTAACCCGGGCGACCTGCTCGTGGGCCTGTTCCAGGTCTTTCGCGAGAGGCACATAGAACTCCTTGACTACGTTGACCCAATCCTTATTATCATTGGCAATCTCATCCAGTTCCTCTTCCATACGGGCGGTGAACTCAATATTCATCAACTCCGGGAAATTTCGGGTCAAAAGGTCATTTACCACGAAACCCAGTTCGGTCGGCTGGAAGGCGCTCTTATTCTTCACCACGTATTCGCGGTCTTGAATAGTAGCCAGGATAGGGGCATAAGTGCTGGGACGGCCAATGCCTTTCTGCTCCAGGGCTTTGATAAGGGTCGCTTCGGTGTAGCGGGGTGGAGGCTGGGTAAAATGCTGTTCAGCCAGCATCTGAAGCAGTTTAAGGAGGTCGCCTTTGACGAGGCTGGGTAAGATGGCGCTCTTCTCACCTTCACGCTCCTCCTCGTCCCTGCCCTCTATATACAATGTGGTAAACCCCGGGAAATCGAGTTTGGAGTTCATGGTGCGGAATAAATAGTTAAGTTGCGGCTGCGGGCACCTGGCTTCAACGTCCACGGTAGTATTTTCGTAAACAGCGTTGGCCATCTGACTGGCCACCATCCGTTTCCAGATCAGCTCATACAATCTATACTGAGCGTCGTTGAGGTATTGCTTTATCATGGCCGGCTCGCGGTGGACGCGGGTGGGGCGTATGGCCTCGTGGGCCTCCTGAGCTCCCTTAACAGCTTTGCTGAATACCCGCGCTTTGGCCGGAAGATATCTCTCGCCGAATTTTTGCTGGATATAACTGCGCGTCTCTGCCAGGGCGGATGCGGCGACATGGGTGGAATCGGTGCGCATGTAGGTGATAAGGCCAATATTACCTTCAGCGCCTATGGGAAGGCCTTCATAAAGCTGCTGTGCCAGGACCATCGTGCGGCTGGCAGAGAAATGCAATTGGCGCCAGGCCTCTTGCTGAAGGGTGCTGGTAATGAAGGGTGGGGCCGGAGCCCGGGTGGCCTTTTTGGTAACGACTCTATAAACCCGATACTCTGATTTCTCCAGGTCTTCCTTCAGCTTATCGGATTCAGCCGCATTATGAATGTCAATTTTGGCGCCGTCTACGAACCCTACCAATCCCGCTCGAAACGCGGCTTTCTGATTCGTCTCACCGCTTTTAATCAATTCGGCTTCGATGGTCCAATATTCGACCGGCACAAAGTCCTGGATTTCTCTTTCGCGTTCGACGACAATCCTGACCGCAACCGACTGGACGCGCCCCGCTGACAGGCCCCTTTTAACCTTGCGCCATAGAAGAGGGCTGATTTTATATCCGACGAGCCTGTCCAGCACGCGCCGGGCCTGCTGGGCATTTACCAGCTGCATGTCTATATCGCGAGGGTGTTTAAAGGCTTCTTTAATAGCCTCATCCGTTATTTCATGAAAGACTACCCGGCGGTACGGCACGCCGCTGCCATGGCCGTCGATGACCTCTGTCAAATGCCAGGAGATAGCTTCACCTTCCCGATCCGGATCCGTAGCCAGGTAGACTGCCGAGGCGTCCTTCACCGCCGCCTTGAGTTCATTAACCACTTTTTTCTTATCAGTGGGAATTACATAACGTGGCAAGAAGCCTTTTTCGACATCTACACCGATCTGGCTTTTGGGTAAATCACGAATATGCCCCAGCGAGGCTTTAAGATTATAGCCCTTTCCCAGGATCTTGCCTAGAGTCCGGGCTTTGGCCGGTGATTCCACGATAACAAGTTTTTCTTTCATATTCCTCTTAGTTGAAAGTTAAAAACCGAAACCGGTTTCGCACCAACTTTTAACTTTGAACTATTTTCTCCTTCTTTAATCCACTTTGACCCTGTAGTCCCCTCGGGCCTCACGGGCCAGCACATAGTTCATAGTGCTGACCTGCCGCACCAGGCCCTTCAGTTCCATTATAGCCAGATTGCTGCTGACCGTGGCGATAGCCAGGCCGCTTTTCTGGCAGACCTGGTCGATGTGTGTAGGTTCAGAACTTAAGTGCTTTAAAAGCCGGGCTTCCAGGTCGGAAGTGGGTATCATTTCCTTCATTTCTATCTGGTGGACGCTGGCGGTCAGGTTAAGCTCCTCCAGGATATCGGTACAACTCCGCACCAGTTTGGCGCCTTCCTGAATCAAGGTATTAGTACCCCGGCTCATGGGTGATAGGATGCTGCCTGGAATGGCGAACACCTCCCGGTTTTGTTCCAGGGCTATATGGGCGGTGATGATAGCTCCGCTGGACTCGTCCGCTTCGACCACCAGGACGCCCAGGCTCATACCGCTCATAATCCGGTTGCGTCGCGGGAAGTTATCCGGCCGGGGTTTAGCCCCCAGGGGGTATTCGCTAACCAGGGCACCGTGGCTGACAATATTACGGGCCAGGTTGAGGTTCTCGCCGGGGTAAATGGTATCCAGACCGCAGGCGAAAACGGCAATGGTGCGGCCTCCGGCCTCGAGCGCGCTGCGGTGGGCCACAGTATCAATCCCCCGCGCCAACCCGCTCACCACGGTGATTTTGCTGTGTGCTAAATCGGTCACGATTTCTTCCGCGACCTGGCGGCCGTATACCGTTGCCCCGCGTGTGCCCACTACGGCTATGCACCATTCATCCTGAGTGATGAACTCGCCTTTGACATAAATTAGGGGCGGATAGTCATAAATTTCTTTGAGACGGGCGGGATATTCAGTATCATGGTAGGTCAACGCCCTGACATGGTTCTTCTCCAGGTTCTCCATTTCAGAGTCCAGATCAATCTGGCCCCGGCCGGTCTCAATGGCCCTGATACTATGGCTGTCCAGTCCGGACTGCCTTAATTCAGCCGGGCTGGCTCTCCAGGCCTGTTCCAGGTCTTTGAAATGAGTTTCGAGCTGGGAGAACTTAACACAGCCTATCCCGGGCACGAGGTTAAAGCCTACCCAGTACCGTAAATCTTTGTTCACCATACAAAGGAACTATTGTAGCACAATTTTGGAACGGTTGATACCAGTCAAAAGTAATAGTTAATAATAAAAGAGGGAAAAAATGGCGGAGAGGGTGGGATTCGAACCCACGGTAACCTCGCGGCTACACACGCTCTCCAGGCGTGCCTGTTAGACCACTCCAGCACCTCTCCAAGGCTAAGAATAGCTTCAAAA
>JAGDMY010000044.1 GCA_017860765.1 Chloroflexota bacterium
TGGCTGGTATTGCCGTTCTTCCTGGGAATGGTGGCCCTGTTTATCCTGATGATGAGACACGCCAACAGGCATTCCGTCTATGTTGAGCACCGGCCGGGATAGAAAGAATCGCAGCTTCACAATCCGTCGCTTAAGTGGTAAACTGAAGGAAACCTTTTCAAAAATACCGGTTTGATTCCACAAAACGGACATTGAGAGCCAAATTCGTGCCTATATGTGACCCAGGTCACAAATAATTTGAGTATCGATAGGTTATGAATTATAATAGTGGCTGTTTGGGCGAATAAGTACTCTGAAAGGAGAGAGATTGAATGGCAGAAAGAAGTAGAGAGTCCAAAACCAGGGGCATTGCTCAGGTTGACAATACCGTCCTCAAGTCTCTGGCGCTGGGAGGCATACTCGGCGGAGGGGGCGAGTGTGTGGTGGATGTTAAGGACGGAAAGGCCGTCAGAGTCAGGCCCTTCCATTATGACTGGAAATACGATAAAAAGACATTTAACGCCTGGAAGATGACCAGGAACGGCAAAACACTGGGGCCTTTAATGAAGTCGCTCCCCAGTCCTTTTTCGCTGGCCTACAAAAAGAGGACATATTCACCCAACCGCATCAAATATCCTCTGATGAGAGTAGACTGGGACCCCAGGGGTAAAAGGAACCCGCAGAATCGCGGCATAAGTAAGTACAGGAGGATCTCCTGGGAGGAGGCCTCTTCTATTGTGGCCAGCGAGGTCAAGAGGGTCCAGAAGAAGTATGGCCCGCTGGCTATCCTGGTCCAGGGAGACGGGCATGGCGAATGCAAGACCATCCACACTCCCCACGGCCATTCAGCCAGGCTGCTGGACATGATGGGCGGCTTCACCCAGCAGGTAAGAAACCCTGACAGCTGGGAAGGCTGGTACTGGGGCAGCAAGCACGTCTGGGGACAGGGTTTCCAGGGCATGATGTCTCCGGCTGCCAACCTGATCAAGGATATTTCAGAGAATAGCGATATGGTGCTGTGCTGGGGCTGCGATGGTGAGACGACTCCCTGGGGTTTTACCGGGCAGTATGCCACGCGCGTCCTGTTTTTCTGGAACCAGGCTGGCATCAAGCAGGTCTATATCTGTCCGGATGTCAACTACGCGGCGGCCGTCCACGCCGATAAATGGATTCCGATTTTGCCCAATACCGACGCCGCTCTGCAGCTGGCCATAATCTATATCTGGCTGAAAGAGGGCACCTGGAAGAAGGACTACATCAGGACCCATGCTGTGGGGATGGATAAGGTCAGGGACTATGTCCTTGGCGAGGAAGACGGTATTCCCAAAACGCCGGAGTGGGCTTCCAAAAAGTGCGGCGTTCCGGTATGGACCATTAAAGCTCTCGCCAGAGACTGGGCCAAGAAAGCCACTTCGGTGATCCATTACTTCGGTGGTTCGTATATTCGCGGTCCATTCTCCCATGAGCCGGCCCGGCTGGAATGTATCCTCCTGGGGATGCAGGGACTGGGTGGGCCTGGCGTCCATCAATGCCAGATCACCTACTTTGGAATGCCCCGGGCCGAAGGCCTTAAGAGCGTCCGCTTCTTTAATCCGGCACTGAGCGAGCGACTGAAGAAGCCCTGCCGCATGACCATCGACGCCTGGGGGAAGCAGCTCATACCGAAGACCTTGATCCAGGATGCGATCCTGAAACCACCGCTCACATTCATGGGCAGCGGAGGACAGGAATCCCAAACTGAGGACCAGTTTATCAAATATACATATCCCATCGAGAAAGAGAAGGGCGGCACCGAAGTCCATATGATATGGACGGACACCCCCTGCCGCATAACCTGCTGGAACCACGGCAACTGGACGATCGACGCCTTCCAGGACCCCAAGATCGAGTGCGTGGTAGCGCAGCATCCGTGGCTGGAAAACGAGTGCCTCTACGCTGACATTATCCTGCCAGCCAACACCACCCTGGAGGTGGAGGATATCGTGACCAACACCCGGCAGGGCCCCCATTTCCAGAGCGTCGCTCTGCAGGAACAGGCTATCGCGCCCATTGGAGAGTCCAAGAGCGATTATGAAGTAGTACTGGAGGTCGCCAAGAAGCTCGATATGGGCGAGCAATTTACCGAGGGAAAGACCACCCTGGACCTGGAAAAAGAGGTCTATAAAAATATGGGGCTGGACAATTTCATAACCTGGAAGGAATTCGAGGATAAGAAGTATTTTGTATTTCCGGTGGCCAAGGACTGGGAGCAAGACCCGCCGGGATTCCGGAAATTCTACGAAGACCCCAAGAACAATCCCCTGCAGACTCCGACCGGCAAACTGGAGTTTTACTCACAGAGACTGGCTGACCATTTTCCCGATGACAGGGAGAGGCCGCCTTATCCGAAGTGGATCGAAAAGAGTGAGACTCACGATGAGCGGCTGTCGAGTGAAAGAGCGGCGATGTTCCCCTTGCTGTTGATGTCCAACCACGGCCGCTGGCGCACCCACGCTCAGGGCGACGATATCAGCTGGACCCGGGAAACAGTCACCTGCAAGGTACTGGGTGCCGACGGCTACAAATACGAACCGGTCTGGATTCATCCGCAGGATGCTGAAAAGCGCGGCATCAAAGACGGCGACATCGTCAAGGTCTTCAATGAGAGGGGTGTCGTCCTCTGTGGAGCCCGGGTCTGGGAGCGGATAATGCCCAATGTTGTCTATGTTGACCACGGTGCACGCCACGATCCCATTATAGATACCGTCGACCGCGGCGGAGCCATCAATACCATCGCCCCTGACGGGCTCACTTCCAAGAACTGTGTCGGTCAGGCCACCAGCGGATATCTGGTAGATGTTCAGAAGGTCACCGAAGGTGACTGGGATACCTGGCGCAAGAAGGACCCCGAGTTATTCGAGGCAGCCTTTAAACGGGAATATGACCCCGGATCGGGTCTGCGTTTCAATTCCTGGGTTATTGAAGGAGGAAAATAGAGTGAAGGTATTTGTACATGATGGATCGATTTGCAACGGCTGCTATTGCTGCCAGATCGCCTGCAAGGACGAGCACGTAGCCAATGACTGGACACCCTATGCCAAGCCCCAGCCGGATACCGGCCAGTTCTGGCTGAAGATGACGGAAACGGTTAGAGGACAGGTACCCCGGGTCAAGGTGGCCTACACTCCTATCATGTGCGCTCACTGTGATGACGCCCCCTGCATGAAAGCCTGCAAAGTGGAAGGCGCCATCTATAAAAGAGAGGACGGGCTGGTCATTATAGACCCCATTAAATGCACCGGCTGCAAGAGCTGCGTGGATGCCTGCCCTTCCAGGTCCATCTATTTCAATGATGACCTCAACCTCGCCCAGAAATGCACCGGCTGCGCCCATCTCCTGGACAGCGGCTGGAAAGAGCCCCGCTGCGTAGATGCCTGCCCGACTCTGGCCCTCAAGTTCCTGGAAGAATCTGAGGCCAAAGAGCTTATCAAAGGGGCAGAGTTCCTGGCGTCACAGGCAAAAATCCAACCCCGGGTGTATTATCTCAACCTGCCCAAGAGATTTATTGCGGGCACCGTCTATGATCCGGTAGAGAAAGAAGTCATCATCGGGGCTACGGTTACGCTGGTAGAGGAAGGGGACGGCAAGAAACCCTTGACCGCCAAGACAGATAGCTATGGCGATTTTGAGTTCGAGAAACTGCCCGTCGGCAAATTCGACCTGACGATCGAGAAGGGCAAGAAGTCCAAGAGCATCAAGGTCAGCACCGAGAAAGATATCAGCCTGGGCGATATCCCGTTGACCTAAACTACGAATCACTCCCTGTTAAGCGCAAGGCGAAGCCCGCCATGGCGGGCTTCGCCTTGTATTGTCTTCTTTCCAGGCTGCCTTCACTCGGCAGGCGCCACGCTTTTCGCGCCTGTCTTTTCCAGGTGGACCCCGGCTTTTTTCTGCTGCCGGTATTCGCGGTAAATCCAGAGTCCGGCCGTCAGCGCCCCCAAAACATCCGATACCGGCAGGGAAATCCACATCCCGGTCAGCCCCATCAGTCGTGTCAGAAGAAACAGCCCAGGGACAAAAAAGACCAGCTGGCGGGTAAAGGAAAGCAGCATAGCCACCTTTCCTTTAGAGAGCCCCTGGAAGGTAGTAATAAAGGCTACCGCAGGTCCGACAAAAACAAAAGTGGAATAGGCAATTCGCATCCCCGGCACTGCAATTTCAATTAGGGCCGGGTCGGGATTAAAGAAACCCAGGATCTGCCGGGTGAAAATTTCTACAAAGACGGTTAGCAGGGCCATAAAAGCAGCCAGCCATAAGCAGGACAGCCTGACCGCTTTCCACAGGCGGTCCCACTGCCGGGCACCAAAGCTGAAACCTACGATGGGAAGCAGCCCGTGGGAAGTGCCAATTACGGGCATAAAGGCCAAATCGAAGATCCGCATGGCAATTCCCAGGGCGGCTAAAACTATGGAGCCGAATCCGGCGGCGATATGATTGAAAAGGGAAATGACCAGGCTTTCCGTAATCTCAATCACCATGGAAGGTAACCCTACCTGGTAGATACTTTTAAGGGTTTTCAGATCAGGCCGGCAGTGGCGCAACCGGATTCTATAAGCCGTCTTCCGGCCGAGAATAAATCCCAGGGCCAGCAGGGCACCCAGGTTGCTGGATATAACTGTTCCCAGGGCAGCCCCGGCGATCCCCATCTCCGGGAAAATCCAGAGGCCGAAAATCAGGAAGGGGTCGAGAACGGCATTACAGACCTGTGCCAGGATGGTAAACATCATCGGGCGAACAGTATCTCCGGAGGCGTGGAAGACGTTGCGGCTGATAAGGCTGAAGAAAAACAGCGGCAGGCCGCGGCCGAGCATCGTGAGATACTGTGCGCCGAGGTCTATAATATCGGGCGTGGCCCCGCATAACACCACAATCTGGCGGGGGAATAGATTTGTCGCCAGCAGGAAAACGACTCCGATAACCAGGCTCAGAAAGAAGGACTGCCCGGCCGTCTGGTTGGCAGCTGCGACATTCCCTTCGCCGAAGCGGCGTGAAGCCAGGGCATTGATCCCGATACCGGTGCCCACCCCGATAGCGATGCAAAAAACATAAAAGGGCATTATGACAGTGACCGCGGCTACAGCCTGGTATCCCAGCCTGGCCACCCAAAAGGTGTTGACCAGGTTGTACAGAGACACCGCGACCATAGAGGTAATACTTGGCAGGCTGAGGCGGACTATCAGTTTACCCAGAGAGTCAGTCCCTAACCGGGCAGTGGTTTGATGGAGTTTAGCAGGTTCTTCCAGTAGCTTACACCTCTGAAACAGCACTCTGGCAGCTGGAACCGCCGGGGGTCGTTGCTCTTATACTCCTCCGAACCGCCTTTGACGGCGGCTGAAAGCCTCCAGAGCGCGTTTGACCTGTGCCGGGGTAAAATCCGGCCAGAGGACTGCAGTGAAATAATATTCGGCATAGGCCGCCTGCCAGAGCAAAAAGTTGCTGATGCGGATTTCGCCTCCGGTGCGGATCAGCAGGTCGACATCCGGCATACCGGCCGAATAGAGATAGCTGGCAAAGACTTTTTCATCGATCTGTGCCGGGGGTTTCTTTACTTCAGCCAGCCGGCGGGCAGCGTCCACGATTTCAATTCGCCCGCCATAATTGAAAGCAAAACTGAGGACCATGCGGGTATTGTTTTGAGTTAAATTACAGGCGCGCACGATAGCCGCCTGCACCCCGGAGGGAAGCTCAAAAAGCCGTCCCAGATGGCACATCTTCACCCCCTGCCGGTGCAGTTCAGCCGCCTCGCGGTCGATGCTCTCCTCGAGCAAGGTGAAGATCCCCTGGACCTCTTCGTCAGGACGATTCCAGTTCTCACTGGAGAAGCCGTAGAGGGTCAAATATTGGACATGGTAATCGATGAGGGTAGTAACTACCGAACGTATGCGGTTGACGCCTGCCTCGTGACCCGCCAATCGCGGCCAATTGCGCCGCTTTGCCCACCTCCCATTCCCATCCATAATAATCGCCACATGCTGCGGTAGGCGCATTTTACTTTCAACCTTTCCGGGCTAAACTGCCATTAGCTCTGTTTCTTTTTCCTGAGCGATATTTTCGGCGATGGCGATATAAGAATCGGTCATTTTCTGCAGCTGTTCCTGGACCCGTCTGGACTCGTCCTGAGAGATCTGCTTGCCCTTTTCCGCCTTCTTAATCTCCTCGAGAGCATCCCTTCTGAGGTTGCGTACCGCCACCCGACGTTCTTCCAGCCGCCTGTGGACCACTTTGGTCAGTTCCTGACGCCGCTCTTCGCTGAGCTGCGGTATGCTGAGGCGGATAAGGCGGCCATCGTTAACCGGATTCAGGCCCAGGTCCGACTTAAGAATGGCCTGCTCAATATTGCGCAGGCTGCCAGGGTCCCAGGGCTGGATAACCAGCAGCCGGGCTTCCGGGGCGGAGATGCCGGCTATCTGGTTGAGGGGTATCGGCGCACCGGCATATTCAACCTTGAGATGCTCAATCAGGGCCGGGCTGGCTCTTCCGGTGCGGATAGTAGCCAGCTCCTGCGTCAGTCCCTCGGAGACCGCTTTCATCTTTTTATCGACATTGGTCAATATATTGCTAGCCATCTCTTACACCTCGCTGGATACTAATGTGCCAATCGGGTCTCCCGCCGCAGCATGCTCGATGCCGCCGGGGGTTTCTACATCGAAAACTATAACGGGCAACCTGTTTTCCAGACACAAGGAAAATGCCGTAGCATCCATGACTTTCAAGCGCAGATTCAAGGCTTCCAGGTGAGTCAGCCGGTCAAATTTGACGGCATTAGGGTCTCTCTGCGGGTCGGCGCTGTATACTCCGTCCACATTGTTCTTAGCCATCAGCAGGACTTCGGCTTCTATTTCTATTGCGCGCAGGGCCGCTGCCGTATCCGTGGTCATATAGGGATTGCCGGTACCGGCGGCGAAGATTACCACCCGCCCTTTTTCCATATGGCGCAAGGCCCGGCGGCGAATAAAGGGTTCGGCCACCCTGTTTATTTCAATTGCTGATTGAGTGCGGGTAACGACTCCTATCTTTTCCAGGGCATTCTGCAGGGCCAACGCGTTGATGACTGTAGCCAGCATTCCGGCGTAATCTGCGGCAACCCGGTCCATTCCATTACGAGCGACCTCTTCGCCCCGCCAGAAGTTGCCCCCTCCGACCACCACACCCACCCCGATACCCATTTCAGAAACTATTTTTATCTGGCTGGCAATGCGGTTTATAGTGGAAGTATCGATGCCAAAACCGGTTTTTCCGGCAAAGGCCTCCCCGCTGAGTTTTAGCAACACCCTTTTATATTTTATTGGCGACATCGTGTGGGGCCTCTTTTAACTGTTGATAGCATTATAGCATATGAAAAGACCGTCACTCTAGATATTAAATGACGGTCTTAGCAGAGATGATCCGCTATTATTTGCCCAATTCGAACCTGGCAAAACGGCTGATAACCACGTTCTCACCGGTTTTGGCGATAATTTCAGTTACCACATCCTGGATGGTCCTGGAGGGGTCTTTGATGTAAGGTTGAAGCAGAAGGCAAGCGTTCTGAAAATCTATCTCGACGCCGGTGGGACATTCATTTTTTGAAAGGAATTCAGGCGCCATCGCGGCAACCTGCATGGCGACATTGTGAGCCAATTCCTGAAATTCGGCTGTCCGGGCGACAAAGTCAGTCTCGCAATTGATTTCAACCAGGGCACCGATCCGCCCTCCGCTATGAATGTAAGAGGCTACCACGCCCTGTTTAGTGACGCGTCCGGCGGTTTTCTGGGCCTTTATCAGCCCTTGTTTTTGTAAAATGTCCAGCGCTTTAGCTTTGTCTCCGCTGGTCTCTTTTAAAGCATTCCGGCATTCCATGATCCCGGCGCCGGATTCCTGTCTGAGTTCTTTGATTTGTTCAGTTGTAATCTCCAAATTTTCCCCCAATTAAATTTATTCTTCAGGAGCAGCCGTTTCCTGCTCGTCAGTCACCGGTATCGCCGTCGCAGGTGGAGGCGCGGGGACTGATTCAGGCGCCGCTTCTTCTTTGGGTGCCACAACCTGTATGCCCTTGCCGTCGATGACAGCATCAGCGATTTTTGTGCAAATCAACTTGACCGCCCGAATAGCATCATCATTGGCAGGGATAATGACACCCAGTTCATCCGGGTTGCAGTTGGTATCGCAGATGGCAACCACGGGGATATCCATCCGTTTAGCTTCCAATAAGGCGATCTTATCTTTGGTCGGGTCGACGATGAAAAGCGCACTCGGCAGCTTGGTCATTTCCTTGATGCCGCCTAATTGCCGGTTGAGGCGGAGGATCTCTTCATCGAGCTTGGAAGCTTCCTTTTTCGGAAGTCGTGTGAATTCTCCCTTGGCCCTCTGGTCTTCCAGGCGGACCAGGTGGTCGATGCGGGACTGGATGGTGCTGAAATTGGTAAGTGTGCCACCCAGCCAGCGCTGATTGACGTAATGCATCCCGCAGCGCTTGGCCTCCGTCTCGACAGACTCCTGAGCTTGCTTTTTGGTGCCCACGAAAAGTATCGAGCCGCCATCCGCCACAATTTGCTTCACGAACTCCTGGGCTTTGGCCAGCAGCTTGACCGTCTGCTCCAGGTCGATGATATGAATACCATTGCGTTTGGTGAAGATATACTTTTTCATCCGCGGATGCCACCCGCTGGCCTGATGCCCAAAGTGGGCTCCGGCCTCCAGCAATT
>JAGDMY010000263.1 GCA_017860765.1 Chloroflexota bacterium
ACCAGCGTGGCTGTCAGTATCGGCAGCCAGGCCTGATATCCGGCCGTAACCACAGTGTATACGTGCCAGTGAGTCACGGCACCCGAATGTATTGGCTCGTAATAGGCGATATATTGAGAATAGAAATTGAAAAAGATTAACAAAGCCAGGCTCCAGGCGATCGCGAAAGCATATGAAGCTAACCTGGCACTCCGGGCCTTCCAGGAATAGTAGTCGGCTTTGAACTCCTCAACTCGGGAAGATCTGGCGATTTGGGTTGGCACCGCCGATTCATATTTAGGTTCCGGGGCAGAGGCCAACGGTTGTTCCTTCAAATTATCCTGAGGCGCAGACGGCCGCATCGATTCGGAGGCCAGTCTTTCCGCCAGGCTCCCGGCCCAGGGCATCTTGTAGGCCTCACCCGAAGCGGCTTTGACTATTAAGATTATCAGGAGTATGAACCCCGCCACTCCAATGGCCCAGTGGAAGCCAACTCCGACTACTGGCAGGGCCCCCAAAAACAGGGAGGCCGCGGTCAGAGTGCCGAATATGATAATCGATTGCAGGGCATGGAAGCGGACAAAACGATTTTTCTGCTCCAGCACCAGAAATACTATGCCGCTTACCCATCCCGCCACGTAACACAGCAGTGCAGATACATTGGGGCTCAGGTCTTTCAGGGTGCGTTCCTCATGGGAACGGGTCCGGTCTTCAGCTGGCATAACCATGTTAACATCTCCTTCTGGCATTTAATATTGCCGGTTTATCTTGGAAACCCCTTCGACATTCACCTTATCCAGGACCGGGTTGCCCAGATAGCTCAGAGTGGAAGCTCCGGTCACATCGACGTTTAAGTGTCCGTTGGAGCGGATAGTGGCACGGCTGGCACCGCTGACATTGATATCTGCACCCGACATCTGCAGGTCTGGAGAATCGAAGGTGCTGGCCCCGGAGACATCGATGTTCGCCATTCCGGAAGTCCCGGTTAGTTGACAGCGGCTGGCACCGGAGATTGTCAGGCGGGTATCCTGGGCTTTCAAGTCGCCTGTGACTTTACTGGCACCGGAGACATCGATCTGGGCCGTACCGGCTTCCAGGTCCATCTCCAGCTGACTGGCACCCGACACTTTTAAATCCAAATTACGGTCGGCTTTAAATCCGCTGACGGCGCCTTTGGATGCCCCGGATACCGATAAGTTATACAGGTCCGGCAAGGTTATAGCTGCCCTGAGATCTGCATTGGTGAAACAACCGGGCTTAAGGCGTACGACTAATGTTTTTCCGGATTTATAGATATCCAGATACGGAATTATGTTTTCGCGCGTGGTGATGGTGATGCCATAGCTGCTGGATCGCTGGATATCAAATTGAAAGGCATTGGAGACTTCTATACCTGTAAAATCCTGGTAGTCATAGGTCTTTTCCATAATAGGGCCAGTGCCTACTATATAGCCTAAATTGGAGCAACCGTTCAGGCTAATCACCAGCAGGCTTAAAAAGGCAATCAGTATTATACAAATTTTCTTCATTGAATTCGCCTCCGATTAAATCCCCTTTAGCCTTCTGTCCGGCCCTTAACGCCTTCCAGATTGATTTACTACATTCATTATATGAATGAGGACTGTGCCCGTCACCCTGCATCAGGCTGGATTCCGGGTTAGATAATAGTTGAGTCTTTTACCTGGTCATTTGGCCAGGTATAATGGAGATATGTTATATTTATACCGGATAAATGGAATGAGTATAAAATCCCGTTGATGCCCGTAGAGCGGTTATCCGGGAAACCAGCAGGGAGGGGAGCAGCCATGACGGAATCAGCCAAAATTAAGGTATTACTGGTAGACGACCACGCCGTTGTCCGCAGCGGGTTGGGAGCCGTTTTAATGTCTTTCGAGGACATGACTCTGGTGGGTGAGGCGGGGAATGGTGAGGAAGCTGTTCGGCTTTGCGAAAAACTGCAGCCGGACGTGGTGCTGATGGACCTGATGATGCCGGTGATGGATGGAGTGGCCGCTACTGCTGCGATCAAGAAACAATACCCCGGGATCAGTATAATCGCGCTTACCAGCTTCAAAGAAAAGGAGATGGTGGAAGGCGCGTTAAAAGCCGGGGCTTTGAGCTATTTGCTTAAGAACGTTTCAGCGTCTGAACTGGTCACGGCTATTCGGGGTGCGCTGGCCGGTCAGCCCAGACTCTCGCCTGAAGCTGCTCAGGTCCTGATTCAAGATATTAAAGAACCGGCTGCACCCAGTTACGATTTAACTGACCGGGAAAAGGAAATTTTGGCGCTGATGGTGGAAGGACTTCCCAATACTGCCATCGCCGAGCGCCTCGTGGTAAGCCAGTCTACTGTAAAGTTTCATGTCAGCAATGTTCTCTCTAAATTGGGAGTCACCAGCCGCACAGAGGCAGTCGCTTTGGCCTTGAAACACAAGCTGGTAAAGTAACCTGGCGGGAGACAGGTGATGGCGATGGAAAAAGTCCTGGCAATAATCATGGCAGGCGGAGCGGGAGAGAGACTGCAACCCCTGACACGGGAGCGGTCTAAAGCCTCGGTACCCTTCGCGGGCAAATATCGCCTGATTGACCTCACCCTCAGCAATTGCGTCAACTCCGGGATCCGCCATATTTTTGTTCTAACCCAGTATTTATCCGAGTCCTTGAACCGCCATATTCAGGACGGCTGGCCTATCTCCAGTTCCGGTTTAGGGGAATTTATTTACACCATACCAGCCCAGCAAAAGATGGGTGCCAGCTGGTATCGCGGCACGGCCGACGCTGTGCGCCAAAACCTGAATTTGCTTTCCTGGAAGGATATTGATGACGTCATCATCCTGTCCGGTGATCATGTTTATAAGATGAACTATCTTCAGTTTCTGGACTACCACCGCCGGAGGGATGCCGGCCTGACCATCTCTGCCACCCGGGTCAGACGGGAAGCGGCGGCCAACAAACTGGGGGTGCTTGAGGTTGATGTGGAGCACAGGTTGGTTGGATTTGAAGAAAAACCGCTGCAGCCCAAGTCATTGCCGGGCGAGATCGATTATTGCCTGGCCTCCATGGGCATTTATATCTTCAAGGTGAGGACCTTGCTGGAGGTCCTTTCCGGGGAAGGGCAGGACTTCGGCAAAAATATTATCCCGGAAATGATTCAAAG
>JAGDMY010000264.1 GCA_017860765.1 Chloroflexota bacterium
GTTATGAGTCCAGCTTCTTTTTCCAGCCTCCCAACTACGCCGCTGTTTTTAGCAATGCCGCCGGTAATAGCCAATCTCTCCTCGATACCCAACCTTGTCAGCAAACCCAGAATGCGGAGGGCCATTGAAGAACAATAAGCCGCCATGATATCGTTCACGGATGTTCCCTCTTCAAGCATGTTCAAGACCTCGGTTTTAGCGAACACGACACAGGTACTGTTGATGGGCGGCGGCTCTTTAGTGATCTGGAAAGAACGGGGTCCAATTTCCCAGACCGGTACCTGGATAAGGTCAGCAAACACTTCCATGCCCCGACCCGTCCCTGCCGCACATTTATCGTTCATAATAAACTTGAGCACCTTGCCCTGGCTGTCACAGCGGATGGCCTTACAGTCTTGCCCGCCCATATCCATGATGGTCCTGACAGCCGGCCCGTACATCCAGTTCGCGCCCCTGGCATGGCAGGAAATTTCAGTAATCGTTTGTTGGGCCATGGGGACGTTCACTCGACCGTAACCTGTTCCGATGCAATAGTCCCAATTATCTACCTTCATATCGGTGTTTTTCAGGGCAACGTTGACCGCTCTCCAGGCGCTGTCAGGACTATCATGACCTGTCCGTGCCTCGCTGAAAGCGAAAAGCGCTCCATCCACCAGCACCGCACACTTGGAACTGACTGAACCCACATCGATCCCGGCTGTAATTATTTTACCCGGGCGCCAGTCGAGAGCCTTATTGGTCCAAACGGTCTCAGGCCAGCGCCAGTATTCTGCTTTATTGGCGACATTAACCACCTGTCTTTGCCTCCCTTCCCGGTAATTCTCCCTCGGCAACCAAGGCTGCCCCAAGTGCCCCGATATAGTCCGGGTCATCCGGGACTTTGATGTTCTGGCCCAGGGCCTGGCTTAAAGACTCAACAAAACCCCGGTTTAAAGCGACCCCTCCGATCATAGCTACATCACCTTCCGGGCCTATATTGCGCACCAATGAAGCCAGCCTTTTAGCGATAGCTTCGTGCACCGCTCGCGCGATATCAGACCTGGCTACCTTCTGGTGAATCATAGAGATTACCTCGGACTCACCGAAGACAGCGCACTGGGAATTCATGGGAATAGAACGGGTGGACTGCCGCGCCAGTTCTGACATTTCCTCAACCGATACTTCAAGCGCACGTGATATGGTGTCAATGAAGCTGCCGCTGCCAGCAGCGCATTTTTCGTTAATGGCAAAATCGAGGACTCTTCCCTCATCGCTCACTTTAATAGCCCGGCTTTCTTCACTGCCCACGTCGATGACCGTTCTGGCTGACGGCATCATCCTGTTTACCCCTCTGGAATCAGCGGCGGCGTCAGTAATGACCCTGCTGGCAAAGGCCACCCTTTTTCCTGAACTACCCGTGGCCACAGTATGCTTAATATCCTGGCGGGTCAAGTGGGCCCCTCTTAAAGCATTCTCAAAGGCCTTCTCTGCGGCCTGCGCTTTGCTTGTTCCGGTCGGAGCCTTGGCCTTGGCTATGATCTTGCCTCCGGATAATATCACTATGTGAACGTTTTGGCCGCCAACGTCGGCTCCTGCAACTGCCATTCAATGCTCCTTTTTAAAGGTTAAATTTCAGGCCGCCCTATTTTTAATCCAGGTTTGCCAGCACGTGCAGTAGATCAGCATCTTAGGACACCATCACATATCATAAAGCTATCTGACACTTTTCCGCAAATCCAATATTTCCATCTCCTTGAGAAAGCAGCGGTATGCCGGGACCCGCTATAAAACGTCTTGCCGTCTTGCCGACGGGGCTCTTAAGATTGTAAAATAAGCCTAATTTCCCCGGCGGCAAAGGAGTCTTAAGATGTTTGAGACAGAAATTACCCGAATGCTGGGTATTAAATATCCCATAATTCAGGGTGGGATGGCATTTCTGGCCAGGGCTGAGCTAGCCGCTGCTGTTTCAAATGCGGGTGGCCTCGGAATCCTGGTCACGTCCTGCTTTAATACTGCGGAGGAGTTAAAGGCGGAGATCGGCAAAACCAGGGCTATGACGACCAAACCTTTTGGGGTCAATATCGGGTTGATGTCGCGTGATGCGACCAAAATTGAAAGGGACATAGAAGTAGCCATCGATGAAGGGATAGGGATCATCGAAACCAATGGCCCGGCTATTTTTAAGTATGTGCCCTGGCTTAAAGGGAAGGGGGTTAAAATCCTTCACAAGGTTACCTCGTTGCGACACGCCCTCGCCGCAGAACGGGCTGGCGCCGATGCCGTAGCTATTTACGGCTACGAAACCGGCGGCCACCTGAGCAGCACTCAGGATGTGACGATGCTGGTCCAACTGCCCATTGTGGTGGATTCCTTAAAAGTGCCCGTTATTGCCGCCGGAGGGATCGGCGATGCCCGGGGCTTCGTGGCCGCCCTGGCCCTGGGAGCCCAGGGAGTGATTATGGGGACCCGCTTCATGGCCACCCGCGAATGTCCGGGGCATCCCGGATTTAAGGAATGGCTGGTGCGGGCTCAGGAAACAGATACCACCATCATAGGGCTGCCTTCCGGCGGCACTCACCGTGTTCTCAGGAACCAGGCTGCGGAAGCGATTTTGGCCATGGAGCGCCAGGGGCTGGCCAAAGAAGCCTTAATTCCGTTCTTGTCAGGAGACCAGGTGAAAAAGCTGGTTTTTGAGGGGAATTTGGAGGCCGGCCCTGTTACCTGCGGGCAAGTTGTCGGGCTAATTCATGGTGTAGTCAGCGTGCAGGAACTTATTGATAGCATCATCGGGGAGGCCAAAACTATTTGCCAGCGATTAAACATGGATAGACAGGTTTTATTTTAGACTAAAACGTATTCGGGAGCACCGGTGGCAGCGAACCCACTCTTTTTTTTTGTTAGCCGCTGCTGGAGGAACAGGAAATGGGTAGCGGACACAGAAAGCCCGATTAAAGCTATGGCATCAAGTCAGGATTGATAAAAGTCGTATGAGGGATTAAGATTTCTCAGATAAGACTGCCGAAGAGCCTTTATAGCGGGCAGAGTTATGATTCTATACTATCTTTTAAAATTATTAAGTTTCGCGGCGGCTAATCTGCCAGCCGCTATCAGCTATTCCATAGCCAGCGCTGTGGGAGACCTGGCATATTGTCTGTGG
>JAGDMY010000265.1 GCA_017860765.1 Chloroflexota bacterium
TCGCTGGGGACCATTGTGGGGCCTTTCCTGGCCGGATGGGTCTTCGATAGCTGGAGCAGCTACCGCTACGCCTGGCTAATTTTCGCCCTTCTGAGCCTGGCCTCCGTGGCCTTGCTGATGAGACTTCCGAGGGAGCGCCCGCTGGCGATGGCGGTCTGAAAAGCCGAAGAATCTTACTTCACAATTATTTTATGCCCGGGCTGCTCTATCGTCCGGCCGATGATGGCCGCACCGCTCTGGCCCAATTTTAGAAGCCCTTCCACCAGCAGACGGGCCTTCTCAGCCGGCAGAGCGACCAGCAGACCACCCGAAGTCTGCGGGTCGAAGAGGATGTCCCGCTGGTAAAGAGGGATATCTGAGGCGAACTCCAGGCCTGGTGAATAGAATTCGCGGTTGCGCCCCAGCCCTCCCGGGCGGATCTCTTTTTGCAGCAGGTCCATGGCTTCAGGGAAAAACGGAAGGGCCTTAAAATCGATCTCCAGGCCCAGGTCCCGCTCCTGAATCAAATGGGAGGCATGTCCCACCAGGCCGAAACCGGTGATATCCGTACAGGAATGTGCTCCCAGCTCCAGCATAATCCCGGCGGCCGCCGTGTTCAGGGTGGCCATACTGCGGGTTGCCGCGGCCATGGTCTCTTCGCTGATGGCCCCGAATTTCAAGGCCGTGCTCATGACCCCTGTGCCGAGAGGCTTGGTCAGCACCAGATAGTCCCCGATTTGAGTGCCGGAGTTCGTCATCAGTTTCGCCGGATGAACGACGCCGGTGACCGCCAGGCCGTACTTCATCTCGGTATCGGTGACGCTGTGGCCTCCCATCAACGCCACTCCGGCCTCCTGCATCTTGTCCAGTCCACCCCGCAGGATTTCCCGCAGGACGGAGATGTCCATGGACTCGCTGGGGAAGCAGACCACGTTCATGGCCGTGATGGGCCGGCCGCCCATGGTGTAAATGTCACTGATCGAGTTGGCCGCGGCGATTTGCCCGAAGGTATACGGGTCATTCACGATGGGAGTGATAAAATCAATGGTCTGTATGAGGGCTATATCGTCCGCAATCTGGTAAACGCCGGCATCATCCAGCCGGTCGATGCTTCGCAGCACCTTCGGATTGGATGTCGGCACCAGGTTGCATAAAGCTTGGCTCAGGTCACCCGGACCGATTTTAGCAGCTCAACCTGCCCCCCGCACTGTTTCTGTCAGGCGGGGCGTCTTTTTCTCCATCTGTCCTCCCTGTCGGGCGCTCACCCGATCGCCCGCTATCATTATATACTCCCGGGAAGAGCCTTGCGAGTCCCCAAAAAGGCGTATAATATGCTTATGGAAAATAAGCTGCGCCAGCTGCCCAGCGTGGAAAAAGTCCTCAATGAACCCGCCATTAAGAATTTAGAGGACGTCTTCCCGCATGACCTGATCGTCAGCCTGGTCCGGGAGAACCTGGACTGTTACCGGGCGTTGATTTCCGGGGGTCAGGAGCCTCCCCCACTATCTGAAATAGTGGAAAACACGGTCGATCAAATCCGGGCCCTGGAGCGGTCCAGCCTCCGCCCCCTCATCAATGCCACCGGGGTGGTGCTGCACACTAACCTGGGTCGCGCCTCGCTTAGCGAGGAGACCATTGCGGCCATGGGCGCCATCTCCCGGGGTTACAATAACCTGGAATTCGATTTAGCAAGCGGAGAACGGGGGTCGCGCCACGTGCATATCGAGCCGCTGCTCTGCCGCCTGACCGGGGCCGAAGCCGGCCTGGTGGTCAATAACAACGCTTCCGCGGTGCTGCTGGGCCTCACTGCCCTGGCCAGAAGGAAGGAGGTCATCGTCTCCCGCGGACAGGCCGTAGAAATTGGCGGCGGATTTCGTATTCCAGAAGTGATGCGCCAGAGCGGCGCCAAACTGGTGGAGGTGGGGACCACCAACTGCACCTATATCCGCGACTACGAGGAAGCTGTCACCCCCCGCACAGCGGCCCTGCTGCGGGTCCACTCCAGCAACTTCCTGGTGATGGGTTTCACCCATATGGTCACGCTGGAGGAAATGGTCTCTCTGGGCCGCAAGTCCGGGCTTCCGGTCCTGGACGATCTAGGCAGCGGCTGTCCTCTGGACACCACCCAGTTCGGCCTGGCCCCTGAACCGACCATTCAGGAAAGCATCGCTAAAGGGGTGGACCTGGCCTTCTTTTCCGGGGATAAGCTGCTGGGGGGGCCGCAGGCAGGCATCGCGGTCGGGAAGAAAATCTATATTGATAAATTGAAAAAGCACCCCTTGATGAGGGCCATGCGGGTGGACAAGACCCGGCTGGCAGGCCTTTCAGCCACAATCATTCATTATTTAAAAGGTGAAGCGCTGACTAAAATTCCCGTCTGGCAAATGATTTCCCTGCCTTTGACCGAGATTGATAGGCGGGCCCGGCTCTGGGCTGAGTCCCTGGGCAGCCTGGCCAGGGTGCAGGATGGCGAAAGCCTGATTGGAGGAGGCAGCCTGCCCGGGGCCACCCTGCCTACCCGGCTGGTAGCCATCGGGGAGGCCCGCAACCCGCGCCTGGCCCAGAGTATGGCACGTTATCTCCGCCTGCAGGAGCCCCCGGTCGTGGGGCGTATTAACGAGAACGTTTTGCTTCTT
This sequence comes from Chloroflexota bacterium, assembly GCA_017860765.1. The sequence goes on from JAGDMY010000265.1 coordinate 2,616, forward strand.
GACCCCCGCACCGTCCCCGCCAAAGAGGACGGGATAGTGGCAGAGGCTTTAAGGCGGGTCCGCAACGGCCAGTACTGATAGAGGTTAGAGGCGCCAAGGAGACCAAGCTTGTTCGTCATCGGCACCGCCGGTCATGTCGACCACGGCAAATCGACTCTGGTGAGGGCCCTTACCGGCATCGACCCCGACCGCCTGGCAGAAGAGAAGGAACGGGAGATGACCATCGACCTCGGCTTCGCCTGGCTCAAATTGCCCGGCGGCCGGGAGGTGGGGGTAATTGATGTGCCCGGCCATGAGCATTTCATCAAGAACATGCTGGCGGGCGTGAGCGGGATGGACCTGGCCCTGCTGGTGGTAGCCGCACCCGAATCAATTATGCCCCAGACCCGCGAGCACCTGGCGATCCTGGATTTAATGGAAGTCCCCCTGGCCATCGCCGTTATCACCCAGTCCGACCTGGCTGACCAGGACCAGGTTACCCTGGTGGGAATGGAGATAGAAGACCTGTTGCGTCCCGAGATAGAAGACCTGTTGCGTCCCACGCGTTTTGCCGGAGCGCCGGTAGTGCCGGTATCTTCAGTTACGGGCCAGGGCCTCATGGAGCTGAAGGCGACCATCGATCAAGCCCTGGGCAGGCTTGAGCCGAAGCGGGATGTCGATAAACCCCGCCTGCCCATTGACAGGGTCTTCACCATCCAGGGTTCAGGCACGGTGGTTACCGGCACGCTGGTGGACGGTTCCCTAACCCTGGGACAGGAAGTGGAGATCCTTCCTCCCGGCCTTAAATCGCGTATTCGCGGACTGCAGACTCACAAGGCCCAGCTAAACAGCGTCGCCCCGGGCAACCGGGTGGCTGTGAATCTCAGCGGGGTCGGTCCGGCCGATCTTAAGCGCGGCGATGTGCTCACCCGGGCAGGCTGGCTGACAGCCACCACGATTCTGGACGCGCGTCTGCGTCTGCTGGCCTGGCCGGAGAGGCCTCTGCGCCACAATACCGAAGTCAGCTTTCACAGCGGCTCGGCCGAGGTCATGGCCCGGGTA
>JAGDMY010000266.1 GCA_017860765.1 Chloroflexota bacterium
ATCTTTCTTCACGGTCTCAATCCGGACTACCGCCGGCTTGGAGATTTGCACCAGCGTCTCCTCCCGGAGCAGACTATTCTGCTGTAAAAAGTTGAGTTTCCCCGTATACAGGTCGGCGAAATTAGGTAGTGCAACCGCCAGAAAAGCCAATAAAATAACCAGGGCTACACTTTTGCGCAAGCAGCCCGGCTTTTTATCCGCTTCAATATTAGCCTGGTTTTCTTCGGGGTCAAGCATGCAGAGGCCCCTTCCCTGGAGTAAACTGAACCGGATCGCACGGTTTAAAAGACACCCGCTCCTTCGGTTCCGGTACCTTTTTAATTATACCTGCCCATATTCCATAAGGATACCAATACTGGCACCTCAGCTCAGGCATAGGTGTTTTTATGCTGCCTATGCACTTGCGGCGGGGATAGATTTGCGGTACAATACTAGAGTCGCAAGGAGGGGGCTGGGAAGGCCCCGGCGATTGATGGATCCCAATCCTTCAGGGGTTTGGGTGACCAATAGGTTTTTTTAGGAGAGGTGGCTGAGCACGGCTGAAGGCGCTCGATTGGAAATCGAGTAGGCGGCTAATACCTGCCTCGAGGGTTCGAATCCCTCCCTCTCCGCCATTACAAAAAGTACAGGGATTCGGTATGATGCCGAATCCCTGTTTATTTGCCCATGAAATTATGGTAGGGTGGAGGACAGCGCTGATTAAAGGGTAGGGGAGAAATAGATCTCTACCCGTCGGTTTAAAGCTCGGCCCTGTTCGGTCGCGTTATCTGCCACCGGGTACAGTTCGCCGTACCAGCCAAGGTTATATTTGATGTCTTGGCTGGCCCCCAATTTCTTAAGGGTCTGCACCACATTTACCGCCCGTTGTTCCGATAAGGCCTTGGCCAAATCCTCAGAACCCAAATCATCGGTGTAGGCGCTGACCTGCATGGTTCCTGGGACATCATTGATCAGCTTGGCCAGCGACTGAAGCTTGGTCAGCTGAGTCGGGGTAATATCAGCACTGTCAGAGTCAAAATTGATCACAATATTGACCGGGGTGGGGACTTTTTTGGTTGGGACTGGGACAGGAGCAGGAGGGGAAACTGCCGGCGTCACCGGGGCAACGGAATTGCTGATCGGAATAGGTGCAGGAGTGGGAGCGTGAGCCAGCCATTGCTGCCATGCGTAGGCGGATGCCCCTGCCGCCGCCAGCAGCAATATCAGCCCGATAAACAGAAAGCGGGGCTTTTTAGATTTTTCCGGGCCGAGGTCCAACATATCATAACTATCATCTTTTATACTCATCCAGTTTATCCTCCCAGACCATATTTGGGGACCTTGACTAGCTGGCGGATGCGTTGGTCAGCTATTTCCAGTTCAAACCACGGGGAAGTGATTGGCATGCTAAAGACCAGGCGGCTGGGCAATCCATTCGGGTATCTTCTTAAGGCTTTCCCGCTGGAATCGAAAAGGGCACCCTTACTGGCCACAATCTGAGCATCCCGGAGCAGTTCGCCAAAAATCTTCAGCATATCCTGAAAGTCAGAGACAATCATATGATCCCACAGATTAATATAAGTCTGAGAAGTCAAGTCATCCAATTCACTCAGGGGCGCTTCATTGATCTCATCTCCGACCCCGATCAAGACACACTTGATTGGTTCCCGCTTACCCGCGACAATCTCCCGTGCTAATGCCAATGAATATTCTTTGACGGCGGGCAAATCATCAATGCGACCATCAGTAAGAAAAACAAACAAACCCATGTGGGAATTCTTGACCCGGTCCACCAAAAATTTAACGGCGGGCAGGAGGAAGGACTTTTGGCCAAAGGCCATTTCGTTAGGACCTTCTATCGTCAAAGCAGCACAATCGGGCTCTTTGATGTCGCCCACCAATTCAATTCCAGACCCGTCTTCGCCGGCCCAATAGAGTAAGGTTGGGGCCCTATCCACATCCATCTGGCGGGCCAGATAGGTTATAAACTCTGGTCCCAAATAATCCATGTGATTGGGGGACAAACTGACCAGGGCTCGTTTTATGGCATCGTCAACCGCGGGCCGCGCAAAGGTCTTCACCCTGCGGCCATCACGATAGCCTTTTTTGAACCAGCCTTTTTCTTCATATTCTTTAGCTACATGAGCAGGGATCTGACCCTGCAAAAACCGGCCAAAGGCTTTCTTCATTGAAGCACTGGCATCCAAAGCGACTGCCGTTTTCCAGGCTTTGGGCATTTGGGCCGGAGGTTGAATAAGCAGCGTTAGCTGGATTTCAAAGATATCTCCGCGTTTGCGTACCGTTACGTTTCCAAACTCCTTAGTCGTGGACGCAGCTGGGATCGTAAATTCTATATCACCAGCGGGAATATCGCTATCCAAAAAAAGGTCATCCGTCGCCATTTTTCGCCTCCAATTGACTAATTGCTCACGAGTCCATGTTCCTAGATTTAAGCTGGTTGAGGATGAGGACGCTGGAAAGGGGAGTTGCCAATACAAAAGAACCGCTGCATTAAAATGTTTGCGCTTAAGCCTTCAGCGGCACCGTCAAGCTCCGGTCCGGGGAGAAGACTTTCTATCTATTTTAGCATTATTAGGTGCCCAATTGATAAAAAACCTGACTAAATAGCAGCGGCTATTAAATTTCGCTTCCCCGGGGCAGAAGCCAGAATAAGAATAGTTGCCATAATTAACAGGCCCAGATTGATTGCAATCTTCCCGCCGGAGGGAGGAGCTCCAATCACTGCCACCTGAGCCGCAGGCTAGCTTTTTAATAATACCGCATAATGCAAATTCTATAAAATTTATTTTGGCAAATGAGTTATTATATAGAAGGAGAAATAAGCCCTCAGTTTTGCAGACGGGGGAAGGAGCGCTGAGGAGGTTGTCTGGGTGAAGGAGGAGAACAAAACCAAAGACCAACTTGAGGATGAACTGACCGCCCTGCGGCGAAGAATTATTGACATGGAACTTATGGCAGCTGAAAATATGAGGTTAGCCCAGGCAGCCGCACTGGACAGCGAAAAACGCATCCGCCGGATTGCTGAATATGCCAGCCAACTAAAGCAGGAGATAACCAAGCGCCAACAGGCAGAAGCAGAATTGTATGCCGAGCGCAAACGGTTATTTTCCGT
>JAGDMY010000002.1 GCA_017860765.1 Chloroflexota bacterium
CCGCTCGTCAGCGTCTTAATCAGCCTGATTATTCTCTATGCGGCCTGGAGCGTCTTCCGGGAAGGCCTGCGGGTTATTCTGGAAGCCACTCCAAGGGATGTGGACATATTGACCATGGTGAATGTCTTGAAACAGATCCCGGGGGTTAAAGACGTGCATGATGTCCATGTCTGGAGTATCTCACCCGAGCTGAGGGCCATGAATGGCCATGTCCTGGTCGAAGATATCTCCATCAGCCAGGCGGCGGATATTCGCGGCCAAATTGAGAAAGTAGTCAGGGACCGCTATCGCGTTGAGCATACTACGCTGCAGATGGAATGCCAGAAATGCGGCTCGACTGAACTTTTTTGTAATCTCAACGAGTGCCATCCTGAAAAAAGCAAGGACGACCCTGCCGCCCATTAGCCAGACCTGATCACCAGCTGTGGCTGATGGCATCATTGGGGCAGGCGGAATGGCAGTTGACGGGATTGCTCGCCGAGCAAGCCTTATACCCCGGGCAGGTTAAATGGATTTTCTTCTTCACGCAGTCCCTAACCCGGGCTTTGGGCTGCCCCTGGTCATTGCGGGCGACTTCGAGATTGTCAGCCGGGCAGGCTCCCACGCACTTATCGCAGCCATCGCACCGGGCTGTATCCAGGGTGATGTAATATTCTCCTGTGCCGTCGGAATAGCCGTAGCTGATTTTCATCTCTTCGCGCTTGCCCTTGCCTTCGGCGCGGTCTTTAGCGAACAGGGCCGCACCCACACAGCCGGCCAGCTGGGGGTCCGGGGCCAGCAAGGGTTTCAGCCCCACCTTTTCCTGGATTTTGGCAACCATGCCCTTATTCTTGGCGATCCCCCCGCTGATGCTGAAATCACTCTGAATAGAAACCCTCTTCAACAGGTTCAGGCAGCGCACGGAAATAGCCTCGTTTAATCCCATGAGAATGTCTGACTTAGCCACCCCTTTGCGGAGATAGGTCACGGCTTCTGAACGGGCAAAGACGGCGCATATTGTATTGAAGGGAATAGCGGACCTGGATTGGAGGGCGGCCTCCCCGATTTCTGTCAACTGGAGCTGCAGGACCTCGGCAATCATTTCCAGGAAACGGCCGGTCCCTCCGGCGCATTTATCATTCATTACAAAGTTCGTGACTTTTCCTTCACCATCCACGCTGATGGCTTTACAGTCCTGACCGCCCATATCCAGGATAGTTCTGACCGAAGGGAAATAATAGTTGATGCCGCGGGCATGGCAACTGATCTCGGAGACATTTTCGTTGGCAAAGGGAACCAGCACCCGGCCGTATCCCGTGGCGACGATATAGTCCATATCCTCGATTTTTAAGCCGGTGCCCTCCAGCGTTTTGGCCATCGTCATTTTGGAGGTGACCACGCTTTCGGCTCCGGTATCGCCGATGTATGACGATAGCATCTTTCCGTCTTTCAGCACTACCGCCTTGGAAGCCCGTGAACCGATATCAATACCCGCTGTTAACATTGGCTTATATCCTTTCTGGATCGCATTATTAACTAATTAAAAATTAGGTTCAGGAATTTAGCCTTGAACCCCCAGGGTGAAATGAGGTGATATTTTACTTAATACCTTTGTCTATGTTTTCTTTAGCCAGAATGGCAGCACCCAGGGCTGCCACCAGCTCGGGATTTTCGGGGACCAGGACTTTGAAGCCCAGTTCCTTTTCCAGAATATTGACCAGTCCCTTATTCCTGGCCACGCCTCCAACCACAGCTACATCCTTCTCCACGCCCAGCCGCTTCAACAGGCCCATGATGCGGCTGACCATTGAGGCATGGATTCCGGCGATGATATCCTCTTTGGGAGTGGGGGGGACGCGGTGGATGTGGGAAATCACTTCTGATTCAGCAAAAACGGCACAGGTGCCGGAAATGTCCGCCCGTTTTTGAGCTCTCAGGGAATAAGCAGCCATTTCATCCAGATTGATCTGCATTAATTTAGCCATAGCCTGGAGGAACATGCCGGTGCCGGCGGCACATTTGTCCTGCCCCGCCCAGTCGGTCACCCGTCCGCGATCATTTATCTTGAGAATGGTGCTGGTTTCGGCACCCAGATCAATGACCAGGCGTGCGGTGGGGAAAAGCTGGTGTACCCCCCGCGCCAGACAGGTAGTAATGGCTTTTTGCTGCTGGCTGAAAGTCACGGCCTTCCCGCCGACCCCGGTTGAGACGATATACCAGCCGTCGCTGCCGAGTCCGGCCTTCTTGATGACCTCCTGCATGGCAGTTTTGGCCGAGGTTTCAGCTCCTTCCCCGGCCGGCATCTGAGCCGAGACTAAGGGCCCATTGCCATTCAGGATAACGGCTTTTACATTCAGGCTGCCAACGTCAATTCCCAGAGCTTTCATATCAACCACCTTTAGATACAAGTTTCGCGTTTTATGAAGCGAATAAGGTTTATCTTACTTGAGTCATCTATCTTCCAGCAGCTCGAAGAACTGCTCCATCTTCTGGTGTACTTCGGATTCTGAATTTATGGTAGGGTCCATAATATCACAATCCAGGGTCAACATCGGAATATCCAGTTTAGCCAGCAGGTCTTTAAATATCTTGATCGTTGCGCAGGTGTGGCGACAGCTCATGAAGGCATAGTAAATCGCCCCGTCCACTTTATATTCCCTGGCGCAATCTACAACATCCTGAAGGGTTTCCTGGCCAAAGGGACCATACATAGTGCGAGTCTCGGGAATCATCAGGGACTTTTTGGCGGCGCTCTCCAGGGGTCGGGCGGGGTCCAGAGGGCTGTATTTCCAGTAGGTGAAGAGGGGTTCCACCACATTCGCAGCGCCAAACTCCTGGGAAACAGCTTCAAAAAAGCCGATCAGGTAAATCGGCGGAATAAAAAAGCTCATTATGCGAAAGCGCTCGGGATTGACCGCCCCCTGGCCCTTTTTAACCATAGCGTCCAGGTCATCGCGCAGTGTGGTTAAATATTCTGTGGCTTCAGGTTGACCGGCATACATGTAGTCCACTGTCAGCAGTTCATGGAAACGGCGGCTATGCAGCGGAGAGGGCGCAGCTTTGCGGAGTTCGCTTATTTCCACCTGCAGTTTCGTCTGCTTGTCCATCTCGGCGATACTCTGGGAAAATTTATCCCAGTCCAATTTGCGTCCGGACTTGGCTTCCAGGAAACTGATCAGCTCCCGGTATTCTTCGACCAGATATTTCTCTTCGATGTCTGAGCTTCCAAAGGGGTGATCGATAAAATACCCCGGACAGTGGTTTAAATCCATAAGCAGTTCGCCGCATTTGGTAGTATTATCGCAAATCAGGTTTGACCACAACACAGCGTCAACCCGCGGCCAGGCCTGGCGAAAATAAGCGCCTGCCAGCCCGCGGTGGGCCGTGCAGACCTCGCTGGCCAGTCCCAGCTCGGAGCCGGCTGTAATAAACTCGTTCTGGTCCCCCAGGAACATCGCCATGGTCCATGTACTGACCTCGTTGTGCAGAGGCGTAACGCCCATCGCATAGAGGATTTCTACAGGGAAAAAAACCGAATGAGCAGTGACGAATCCTCCGCTCTCTTTTGCCGCCAGCACGCGGGAGAAATATTTATCCAGCATCTGGTAGTAAAGCTGCTCGCTTTTCATGCTGTCCGGGCGGTTGCGGTTCATGCGCGAAAGCACCCGGCAGGTACGGATTAAAGTTTCGATGCGGTTCTTTTTTTGTTCCCTTATCGTCATTTTTTCCTTGCCTCAACCATCTCCAGAAAGGCCTGGACCCGGGTGCGGATCTGTCCGGAGCCGGAAGTGCCATATTCTACATCCAGCGTCAGGAGGGGCAAATTCTCCGCTTCCAGGCGGTCCCTGAGCAGCGGGATATCATGTGCATATGGGACGCAATAGCGAATGGTCTCACTGATGATACCGTCCACCCTGGCTTCCCGGGCCAGCTTGACAATGCGGTCAAAACGGTCTGTGGAGGGGTACATGCGGGCGCAGGGAAAGTTGCTCAAATAGCGGTGCGATATGGCGAATAAAGGATTTCTGGCCCCTTCCAGTATTACCGGGTCGGACCAGTAGCGGGTGCTGGTACACAGCTCATCTGTGACGACAACCACTCCCAGCTCCTCGATGCTCTTAAAGAATTCGGGATTGGTCATGACGCTGCCGATAAGCATCAAACGGGCTTTGGCTTTATGGCCGGTGCCGGACTTCCGCAAATCATCAAGCATCTCTTTGAGATAGAGGTTGAATTGCTCCTTATGCATGCGGAAACTGCCATTCAAGACCTCCATCGTTTCCGCGCCGGTGATAAGAGGTTCATCGAGTTTTCTAAGTTCGTATAATTCTTTCAAAAGGAAGCGGGACTCATTCAATACCGTGATGGAATGCAGCAAGGCCTCATCGGTAATCTTAATTTCCATGAATTCTTCCAGGTGTTTTTTAAAATCTTCCACCTGACTGTAGTAAAGCTCATGGGCCCTTTCAGTAGACTTGCGGGGCACTGTCATGATCTGGAAGAAGGGAGGTTTGAGATAATAGCGCCACAGATCGAAAAGGCGGCGGGCCCCGTCGCAAGTCGAGCCTCCGACCACCCCATCCAGAAAATCATATTCTTTCCTTAATCCCAGCTGGAGACAGCTGCGCGAGAAGGAGCAGTTATTGATATAAAGATAGGCATTGCCATCCTCCAGCTCCATTTCCTGATTATAGCCGGTGATGCGGATGGGTAAAGCACCGGCGGCGTGGATCACTTCCTCGGGGACATAGGTGCAAAGCCAGCCGATCACCTTTTTACCCTGAGCTTTGTGCTCCAGGATTTCCCGGGTCTTGGGGAAGGTCCGGTTTATTTCGCGAAAACGCTCGAGCACCGGGGTTTTCGCCGCTATTTTTTCCATCGTTTCCTCTACTCCAATCTGGTCCTGCGCCCCACATCAGCGTTTCTGCCCAGGGCAACCAAGTGCTAATTATATTACAAGCCTCGGGTTCAGGACAACTTTACTTCAGGGTGAAATGCGATGCACATAGCCCCTGGCCCGCCCCCGTAGCCCATGATCGGGCTGTAATCGGTGATGATGATGTCCTGACATTTGAAATTCTGCTTCAGTTTGGCCGTGAGCTGGTCGGCCAATTCGGGAGCGTCACCGTGGCTGATCATAAAGGTGAGACTGCTATCTGGCATTTTCTCCTTTACCAGTTCCACGATGCGCTTCATAACAGCCTCCCGGCTGCGTTTGCGGTCCACCATTTCTACGGTGCCCTCAGGAGTAAGTACGTTAATGGGGCGGATATTCAACATTGAGGTAATGCGGGCGCCCATCTTGGACATCCGTCCAATCCGGTAAATATAGCGCAGGGTATCCATGGTCATCAGGCATTTGGTCTGCTTCAGGTACTCCAGGGCGATCGCGGAAACCTGGTCCAGGTTCAATCCCTGGGCCGCGGCTCTGGCAGCAGCCAGGGCGGGCAGACCGGCGCCGCCGGCTACGCTTTTTGAGTCGATCACCTTAACGTTGGTCTGTGGCGAGAGATCTTTTAAAAGGTTGGCGGCCGTGATGCCGGATTTATCAACCGCGCTGAGTTTGGAAGAGATAGTTATAAAAAGTATTTCCTGTGAGTCCCGGCTCAATTCTTTATAAGCTTCCAGTACCTGCCCCGGCGTCACCGCTGAAGTGGTGAATTGGACCGAGTCCTGCCGGATATAGTTGTAGGCGTCCTTGATTGTAATGGTCTCGTTTTCAACGTATTTTTTGCCATTGATAACATAGTCCGCAGCCGGAATTATCTTGATGTTAAGCTTTTTCGCCAGGTCCAGGGGTATACAGGCCGTAGTATCCACCATGATTCTAACTGCACTCATTTTATCTCTCCTTCTCAATTTTGCTGCAAACATAAGCCAGCAATGGTATTTACCACTGGAGGTGTAAAAACAATTTTAAGATAAAAGATATCCGCCGTCCACCAGGACCAGGCTGCCGGTCATATAGCTGGACAGGTCTGATGCCAGAAATAAGGCTACCCGGGCAACATCATCCGCGTCTCCCATTCTGCCCAGCGGCAGCCGGGAGAAAAATTCTCTGAGCCCACTGCGCCCGGTTTCGCCGCTGGCCCGGCTCTGCGCCATGGCGCCTTCGGTCATGATTCCTCCCGGGGCGATGGCATTGACGCGAATGCCTGCGGGTCCCCACTCTTTAGCCAGGCTTTTGGTGAGACTGAGAACAGCGCCCTTCGAGGCATCATAGACCGCCAATCCTTTGTGCGAAGGATGCAGGGAGTCTATGGAAGCCAGATTGATGATGCAACCGCTGCGTTTATGTTCCATCATCCAGCGGGCAGCCTCCCGGGCGCAAAAGAGAAGCCCTTTCACATTGACCGCCAGAATCTTTTCGATATCTTCAGGTGTCATGGGCATCACCGTTTTAAAGGGAAAGATCCCGGCATTATTCACCAGAATGTCCAATCCATCCATCCTGGCCAGGGTTGAACTGAAAGCCTTTTTGACCTCTTCTTCGCGGCTGACATCACAATGAATGAAGGAAGCCTGATAGCCGGCGCCGGTCAGGTCTGCGACAGCTTGCCGGCCGCCTTCGTCATTTACGTCGGCCACCATTAACGCTGCCCCGGCCTCAGCCAGGCGATATGAGATCGCAAAACCGATGCCCTTGGCACCGCCGGTTACCAAAGCCTTTTTACCAGCCAGGCTGATGAGCTGGTTCAGGGGCGGGAATTTCTTGTGCGGGGACATCTTCCTCTGGCCTCAAATAATCCTGGATACCTAGACGCTCTAGGTATCCTTATATTAGCCAATCATAAACCAGCAGTTCTCAAGCTGTCAAGTTCTGTCGGCCCGGATGTTTTACGTGAGATTGGCATTACGAAAGCGGCCAGGCTCAGGAAGCTAAGCCAAAAAGGGCGAAGCGGACCGATTGTTTTGGAGGTGCATATCGGGAAGCTGATTGCGGTGCTTGACCCCTCCATGTAGAATTAACTGAAAAGAAGGAGATAAATGGTTGATAAACTAATCTTAAATGTGGATGGGGCCTCGCGGGGCAATCCGGGGCCTGCCGCCATCGGTATTACTGTCAAGAACGAAAAACTGCGGCTGCTGGCCAGCATTTCAAAAACGATCGGCGTTGCCACCAATAATCAGGCGGAGTATCGGGCTTTAATCGCCGGACTGGAAAAGGCTATTCAACTGGGGGCGAGAGAGGTGGTCGTGAACTCAGACTCGGAATTGCTGGTGAAGCAGTTGCAGGGGCATTACCGGGTCAAAAATACGGAACTGAAATCGCTCTACCTGGAGGTGGTGAAATTGGCTTATTCACTGCCTGTCTTTAGGATAGAGGCTATCCCCAGAGAGCAAAATCGGGAAGCAGACAATCTGGCCAATAAAGCACTGGATGGTCAATAGAGCTTGCGATTTCCTCGTCCTTAACATCTCGATCAATCATCTCTTGAGAGTGGTTCCTGCAAAAATAGGGTCAGGCCTGGTGGCAGTTAAAGCTGTTTGGGGGTGGCTGCGGCCTTTTTGACAGGAGTCTGATTCTATATTAAAGTATACATGGACTTGGGGGCGCCAAGTAAACCGGGTGACCGCCGTCCTTCTTCAGTGAAGGAGGGAGGAAAGTCCGAGCTCCTCGGGCAAGATGCTGGGTAACACCCAGGAGGGGTGACCCTACGGAAAGTGCCACAGAAACATACCGCCCCGATTTCTCGGGGTAAGGGTGAAATGGCGAGGCAAGAGCTCACCGGCGAACGGGTGACCGTTCGGCTGAGGAAAACCCCATCTGGAGCAAGGCCAAATAGAGGGACTATGGGAAAGCCCGGCCCGTCCCCGGGTTGGCCGCAGGAACCGGATGGTAACGTCCGGTCTAGATAGATGGTCACCATCCGCCTCCGGGCGGATACAGAACTCGGCTTACAGGTTTACTTGGCCCTTCCTCAGCCCGCATTGAAATAGCTGCATAAAAACAGGGATATTCATCATGCACCGGTTTTATTTGGCCCGTAAAATAAACGGGGAGACCGCCTCAATCTCCGATACCGGCCAGATGCATCATATAAGGGATGTGCTGCGGCTGCAAGTCGGCGATCAGATCGCCCTGTTCGACGCCGAGGGCCTTGAATATCTGGGTGCAATAGACAGTATCAGTAGGGAGCAGGCTGTTGTCCGGATCCTGACCCGGAAGCCGGCGCCCGCGAAAACATGTGAACTGGCTGTCGCCTGCGCGATACCCAAAAAATCCCGCATGGATGACATCGTTGATAAGCTGACCCAGCTGGGCGTGGATTCCATCATTCCTCTGGAAACGGAGAGGGCCATAGTTAAGATGGATAAAAATGGGCCCAATCGGCTAGAGCGCTGGAGGAAGATCGCCCGAAATGCAGCCGAACAAAGCCGGAGGAATACCTTGCCCCTCATTCTTGCGGCGATGAGTCTGCCGGAGGTGCTGGCCCAATCCAAAAACTACCGGCTGAAGCTGATCCCTTCCCTGGCAGGGGACAGAAAACCTTTGAGAGAAATCCTGGCCGAATCCAAACCGGAGAGCGTTTTGGCCTTGATCGGTCCTGAAGGTGACTTCACTGCGCAGGAAATCGATCAGGCTATCGGGGCTGGCTTTGTCCCCGTTTCTCTGGGTGCGACAGTGATGCGGGTGGAACTTGCCGCTATCGCTGTCGCGGCCTATATCAGGCTGGCGTTGGGGAACTAGCTTACCGGGTTTCCACCCTCCTCCTGGGAGACGTTTTCGTGTGAATAAGCGGCGGTGGTGTATATTTAATGCTTGCGGAAACAGCTGTTTTATATACTTGACCCAGGATTGCTAGTATAATCAGATTAATGTTTCAAGTTGTCTGAAGGGGGAGCTTAATGCCGCAGAACGTGAAGATTTCCCTGATAGTTATAGTCTCGATCTTGCTGCTGTTGATGGCCTTTGGGGCGGGATGCCTCATAAATTTGGGTCCGGCCCCTTCCGGGGGACTAGATGTAAATTTGATCGAGCAGGCCTGGAATATTATCAATCGCAACTATGTCGAGCCCGCTAAAATCGACCAGACTAAACTCAGCCAGGGAGCGGTGAACGGGGTCGTGCAGGCCCTGGAGGACCCTTATTCATACTATCTGAGTCCGGAGGACAATAAACTGACTCAGGGCAATTTCCAGAGCAGCTTTGGCGGTATCGGCGCGACCATCTCGATGAACAAGGATAGGCAGCCCGTGGTGGTAGGAACAATTGAGAATTCACCCTCGGCCAACGCCGGAATCAAGAACGGGGATATCATCCTGGCGGTGAATGATAAATCTACCGAGGGATTGGCGGTAGACCAGGTTGTGATGCAGGTCAGGGGCCCCATCGGGACCACCGTCAAACTGACTGTACTGCATGAGGGACAGAGTGCTCCAGTGGATATCGAGATAGTCAGGGCGGAGATCAATCCCACCACGGTGAGCTACCGGATGGAGGGGGACATCGCCTATATTAAGCTCACCAATTTTTATGAACGCACTAATGCTGAGCTTGAAACGGCTCTTCAAACCCTGGATGTGAAGAATGCCCGCGGCATTATTCTGGACTTGCGCGATAATCTCGGCGGTTATGTTAATGTTATGGTGGATATTGCCAGTCATTTTATCAAGGAAGGAGTGATTATTACCCTGAGAGATAATCAGGGCAAGACCACTTCTCAATCGGTTAATCCTAACGGCACTTTTACCGGGCTTCCCATGGTAGTGCTGGTAAACCAGTACAGCGCCAGCGCCAGTGAAGTCCTTTCTGGAGCTTTGCAGGATTACCACCGGGCCACCATTGCGGGAACAGTGACTTATGGCAAAGGGAGCTACGATTCTTTCTATGATCTCAGCGATGGTTCAGCTATCTATCTGACCATTGGCCGCTGGTTGACTCCCTCGGGGAGGGAAATTGAAGGCAAGGGCATCACCCCTGACCAGGTCCTCTCCCAGACCGGGGATGCAGCCATTCAGTGGGCCGTGGACTTCTTACACCGGCCCCAACCTTGAGGAAAAATGGATAAAGAGAGTTTCAAACTTCTGGTAGCTGAAGCGGTCGAGTCTTTGCCGGCTGAGTTCCGGGAAAAAATGGAGAATATCGACGTCGTGGTGGAGGACCTGCCATCACCGGCCCAGATAAAGCAGGCGAAATTAGCCCGCGGTTTTACACTGCTGGGGCTTTATGAGGGGGTGCCTCTGATCCGGCGGCAAACCAGCTATGGCCTGGTCCCGCCGGATAAAATAACCATCTTCCAGGGGACTATCGAAGCTAAATGCGCGGGCTCGGACCAGGCCAATATCAAGCTCGAAATAGGGCGCGTGGTCCGTCATGAAATTGCCCATCATTTCGGTCTGGGGGACGCCAGGCTAAGGCAGATTGAAGAAGAACGCCAGCATTAATTTTGGAGCCGCCATCAGGCTCGGCCTTCAGCCTGGTCTTTAAAAAAAGGGAGGTCGGTATGGAAGAGAGAGGGGGGGTGGTCACTTTTAGGGGGAAACCGGTCAGTCTGCTGGGTCCGGAAATTAAAGTTGGCCAGAGAGCTCCTGACTTCAACCTGATTGACGCTGATCTGCAAGAGGTAGCCCTGTCTCAGGGAAGAGGCAAGACCAGGCTTTTAAGCGTGGTCTATTCTGTAGAAACGCCGGTCTGCGATCTGCAAACGCGGACCTTTGAGGAGCAGGCTATCAAATTCCCCAATACCCTGTTCTATAACATAAGCATGGATTTGCCATTCACCCTGGCCCGCTTCCGAAGGGAACATCAGATCCAAATCATAAAGTTGCTTTCTGACCACCGCGAGGCAGCTTTCGGACTGGCTTATGGACTCTTAATCAAGGAGGCCCGTTTGCTGGCGCGGGCAGTCCTGGTGGTGGACCCCGACGGCATCGTGCGATACGTGGAGCATGTTAAAGAAGTCACCCGGGCCCCGGACTATGAAACGGCTCTGGCAGCTTTGAAGCAGGTGGCCGGAGAGTGCCTCGAGGGCTGAGGGGCTGGGATTTAAAATGGTTTGCTAAAAAATTGGCGATCGGGAGACCAACCTCAGGCGAGGACCAGGGATAGTCATGGTGCGGAAATTGCATAGCCAAGGCTAGACTCAAAGAGCGATTGGTAAACCTCGACCGCAGCCACCTGAAGGGACATCTGAAGACGTGAATTGCCACAGTCCTGACATCCCCAACTGAAATAGGGTCCTGATTACCATTGTTGAGCACTAAAGACTTCTCCGAGCTGTGGGTGCTATACCAACCCGGAACTCCTACTGTTATTCCACAGACGTTCGGCAGATCAGCGATGTTCTTCAGGGTCTTTCCGGAGAGGCCACCGCCCACTGAAAATCCGGTAACCAGAAATTTCTTATAAGGGAAGTTTTTACTCAATTCCGCTAGGTCTCTGGTCTGGATTTCCGACGTGTGCTTAAAGGAGTTTAGCTGTTCCTTGGTGGCGGCTAATTTCCCCAGAAGTCCGGGCACAACCCGGCTGTAAGGGACTATGATAGATTGGTATCCCAGACTCTCAAGGGTCTTCTGTATCCCCTGGAGGATCGGGGCAAAGTCCGTAGCCTCGCTCAGCGCAGCATCCCCCCACCCGCCCGGATTGAAGATAATGACGACCTCATTATGAGCGGCGGCCTGATGCAGTTTCGGGCCTTCATTCTGGGGCAGCTTGCACGGGGAGAGCTGAAAGGGCAGTCCGCCGATCCGGATAAGTTGCACCCAGAACTGCCACCAGTATGGTTTACCAGAGGAGTTATTCATAATTTGAGTTTTATTTTAGCACCTGCAGCGGAGAGAAATAAAATGACTCGCCTAGATCCTCTTCACCATGTAAGCACCCCGCGAGCGATAGCCTTCAGCGCGATAGTACTCGCGTGCGCCCACCCCGCTCAGGACAGCCATCCAGCCCCTGCCGAATTCATCCCTGGCTACGCGTTCAGCCTCTTTAAGCAGGGCCTTGCCGAAACCCCGGTGCTGTGCAGCCGCCTCCTGACGCTGGCTTAGAGATACCTCGGGGCCGAAAACATGCAGTTCACGCACCAGAGCGGCTTGAGTCCCAATTTCTTGACCCAGATTAACCGCGGCTTTATCCTGAATTCTCAATCTCAGCAGGCCGAACAAGGTCTCCTGGCGGTCCTCAAAGGACAGAAAAATCTCCCTGCCTCCCGAGGCTTCATAATCCAGGCGGGTCAATTGCGGTTCTCCGATTTCCTGATGGCGGCGCAGCCGGAATCCATATTCCCGGCAGCGGATGCACTGGCAGCGAAGCCCCATCTGTTCCATGCGCAGCCTTAAAGGGTCCCGCATTGAGTCCCGCAGTCCACCGACGATAAATTTGGCCGGGATATCTCGCAAAACCCTGGAGATACGCACATATTTGGGCACCCGCGATTTGATCCTCGCAATCAAATCCAGCATGGTCTCATCATCATAAGGCCGGTAGGTATCACCCTGGTACCACTTCTCCAGCTCGGTGCCTTCGACCACCATGGTGGGATAAATCTTCAGACCGTCCGGGCGGAAACGGGGATCTGCAAAGAGTGCTTCCGATAATCTCAGATCTTCCTCCGGGGATGAGCCCGGCAGGCCGGGCATCCAGTGATAGTGCACTTTAACGGCATTCTCACGGAGCCGGGCGCTGGCCTCGACAACGTCATTTACGGTATGGCCGCGTTTGACAGCCTTGTAGACTTCATCGCTGAGCATCTGCACGCCCAGCTCCACCCGGGTGGTACCGAACTCCAGCATCCGGTTGATCTCTTCCTGGGTGCAAAAATCGGGCCGGGTCTCAATACATAATCCGGTACAGCGATGAGCGGAGGTCTCATTGGTCTTCTGCGCTTCAGCCAGGTTGGCCGAATCGCGGCCGTTAAGCGCGTCGAAACAGTCCTGGATAAATTGATACTGGTATTCAACGGGCGTAGATGGAAAGGTCCCGCCCATAATAATAAGCTCAATCTTGTCTGTCGGGTGTCCCATTTCCGTCAGCGTTCGCAGCCTCGACTCCACCTGCCTGGCGGCTTCATAGTCGCACTGCCGGGCGCGCAGTACCGCCGGTGATTCAGGAGTATAACTCTGGGGCGTGGCGGAGAAGGTGGGACAATAGACGCAGCGCCCCGGGCAGCCCATGGGCCGGGTCATGACGGCTATGGGAGTAATTCCTGATATTGTTCTGGTGGTCTTTTTCATTTATACTTCCCTTATTAGTTTACCAGAATCGTTGAGATGAAGACACCACCAGGGAGTTTATAATAAGCCGTAAATTGAAAATCGAACCCCGCCGAGAAGTCTTCGACCGGATGGCACCTGGCTGGTATAATTTCCGCCATTATTCTATTTTCAGCCCGGAGCTGGAGAGACTGGCGGCGCGCTGGCAGAAGGGCCGTTTGCTTAATATCGGCAGCGGGCACGGTCCGGACTTCCTGCCTTTTAAAGACCACTTCGACCTGTATGGAGTCGACTTTTCCGGAGAAATGATCAAGCTGGCCCGACGCTATTCCCATAAATTCGGTTTTCCGGCCTGTTTGCAGGTGGCGGATGCCAGGCATTTGCCTTTCGGTGATAAGACTTTCGACTGGGCCATCGCTGTTGCCACCTACCATCACCTGAAGGGCCGGGAAGACCAGATGCAAGCTTTAAAGGAGTTAAAACGGGTTTTAAAACCCGGTGGGGAGGCTTTCCTCACGGTCTGGAACCGCTGCCAGCCCCGCTTCTGGTTTAAAGGAAGAGAGGTAGCGGTGCCCTGGAAAACTCAAGGGCAGATCTTGAACCGCTATTACTACCTCTTCACCTACGGGGAGTTTGAAAGCCTGGTGAAGAAAGCCGGGTTTAAGGTATTGAAATCTTTTCCCGAAATGAGCTATCATTTCCCCGTCAAGCATTTCGCCAGAAATATCTGTTTGCTGGTCAAGAGAGAGTAAATTTATTGTGTGGCAGGAGGTCATTCATGCCGGTTGTGATTGTAGAAATGTGGGAGGGACGCACCCCTGAACAGAAAAAAGAACTGGTAAAGGGACTTACCGAGGCTTTTGTCAGGATAGGGACTGCGGCGGAGGCGGTGGAGATTATTTTAAAGGAAAGCCCCAAAAACTGTTGGGCTAAGTCCGGCAAGCTATATGCAGAAGACTGATTCGCCCTTGAGTATGGGATAACGAAACGGGAAATAGTAGACATAAAATAGGGATTATGTTTTAATATGGAAAAGATGGGGATTAGTAAGGAGCTGCAATGTTTGGTCAGAGTGGTTGGGAGCAATATGTCTTTATCATTGTCATCGTCCTCTTGCTGATATGGAGCATAACTCGCCGGAGGAAAAGCGGAAATACCAATATTGATGCAGTGGGGAGTGTGCTTACTGACGTTAATGCAAATCAGAAGATACTTGAAGAGCGGATGACGAACTGGCAATCCAAGAAAAAGTTCCAGACGCGCTCCTGGAGAATGAACAGCGACCGGCTAAATTTCCTGGAGCCGTCGTTAATTTCTGCTATGAATGAGGCGTTTACTCTGGCAGAGGATTTTAATACCCGGATTGATACCGCCAGGAAGAACAACGCCTTCGCCACATTGCAGGATATGCCTCTGGAAAAACTTAGAGACCCTTTGAATAAAAGCCGGGAAGGTCTTACCATCTGGCTCCGGACAAACTATCAGTCTCAAGCCCAGACGAACCAGCGCTCCGGTTGTTCGGGTTTTTAAAAACTGCGGGGATTCCTGTTTAATTCTCTGCTCTGCCAGGGTCGGCAGTTAAGCGGGAAGGTTATAGAGGATATCTGCCATTTTCTGGAAATGGGCTTCTTTCAGCTCGAGGAACCGGCTCTTAAATGAGTCTGAAGTGATGATATCGGTGGTCATGATAAAGGCATCTTCCCGATTATCTGTATAATATCCCCGCCTAACCCCCATCTTTTGGAAGCCATATTTCAAATAAAGGTTTTGGGCCACGGTATTCGAGGCGCGTACTTCCAGAGTCACCACTGAAGCCTTGAGCCGGGAAGCCAGATCGATGCTGGCGATTAAAAGAAGCTCTCCAATGCCTTTACTGCGGTGCAACTCACGAACGGCGATGTTGATAATATGAGCCTCATCTACCATAATCCAGAGACCGACGAAGCCGGTGATATATTCCACAATTTCAGGTTCGGCTGGCCTGTCTGGATCAGGACTGGTGCGGAAGGGCCAACGGAGCCCCAGGAATGAACGCACCGGGACCAGTCTGATGCCGGGCTTGGGAATGGGATTGGTAACCAGCTGACTGCCATCGCAGGCAACGGCATAATGGGCCAGGCGATTGCTCAGTTCGTGGTTAAAGTTGACCGGAGGCCACATCGTAGGGAAGGCTTCACGGTCAATAACGGTGACCTGCGGAATATCCTTCTTAGTCATTAAACGGATCTTGCAAGACAAACCTTTTCTCCTGTACCAGCCGGACTATCCCTTTCCCCACAGGGTGGCCTGGGACTGTTTTCCTTTTTTAATCGGTATCCCCAGATGCTGATAGGCCCGTTCGGTGGCCACCCGTCCGCGAGGGGTCCTTTCCAAAAAGCCTAATTGGAGTAGATAAGGTTCATAGACATCCATAATAGTATCGGGTTCTTCACTGATGGAGGCGGAAATAGTTTCCAGCCCTACCGGCCCCCCGTTAAATTTATCGATGATGGAGTGCAGTATCTTATGGTCTATCTCATCCAGGCCTACCTTGTCTACTTCGAGCTGGGTGAGGGCCTGGTCGGAAACAGCCCTGGTAACCACGCTGTTTGCCATCACCTGGGCATAGTCGCGGACGCGCTTGAGCAGTCGGTTGGCTACCCGCGGGGTGCCCCGGGCGCGGCAGGCGATCTCTTTCAGCCCTTCAGACTCAGCTTTAACCTGGAGTATAGAGGCTGAGCGGCGCAGAATTTTTTCAATGGACTCCTCATCATAAAAGTCGAGGCGATTTACCACCCCGAAACGGTCACGCAGGGGCGGACTTAGCATAGCATATCGCGTGGTGGCCCCGATCAGGGTGAAAGGCGGCAGCTTCAGACGGAGACTCTTGGCCCCCGGACCTTTGCCGATGATAATATCCAGGGCGAAATCCTCCATGGCCGGATAAAGGACTTCCTCGACGACCCGGGACAGGCGATGGATTTCATCGATAAAAAGAATATCCTGAGGGCGGAGATTGGTCAGGATGGCGGCGAGATCGCCGGTCCGCTCTACGGCCGGACCGGAGGTGATCTTGATGCTCACTCCCATTTCAGCCGCTATAATATAGGCCAGGGTGGTCTTGCCCAGGCCGGGGGGACCGTAAAGCAAAATATGGTCTAAAGCTTCGTCCCGACCTTTAGCCGCAGCGATGGCGATCCTCAGGTTTTCCTTAATCTTCTTCTGCCCGATAAAATCTTCCAGACTGCGGGGCCTGAGGCTGGTATCCAGCACCACATCTTCGCCGGCTGATTTTCCTGAAACGACCCTTCCGATTGGCTATCTCCCTAGTCCAAACTAAAATTATTATAGCATATACCAGGCAGAGGATATGAAGTCAGAATCCTTCAAAATATTGAAAGGGGACGAATAAATCCAGATTAAAAAAAGGGGGCTTCCCGCCAGGAAGCCCCCTTGAGGCTTTTTCCCGGAGTCCCTACTCTCCCGGTTCGCCTGCGTCCAGGCTGCCGCTGAGGTTCTCCTGCGTCAAGAGGCCACCGGTGGGTATTTCACCAGGACCGACAGCTGCTGCCAGAGCTTCTCCCTCAGGCAGAGTTTTTTCGACTATGTCGTGGATAGGGTTGTGAGCCGGGATCAGTTTACCGATGATCACGTTTTCCTTCAGGCCGATCAGTTTATCGATCTTGCCATAAACCGCGGCTTCGGTGAGTACGCGGGTGGTCTCCTGGAAGGAAGCCGCAGCCAGCCAGCTGTCGGTGTTCAGGGAAGCCCGGGTGATGCCCAAAAGTATGGGAAGGGCTGTGGCTGGTTCGCCGCCTTCTGCCAGGACCTTGGCATTAGAGTCTTCATAGTGGAAGCGGTCGACGATTTCTCCGGGCACCAGTTTAGTATCACCCGAAGAAGTAATCCGGACCTGAGTCAGCATCTGACGGGTGATGGTCTCAATATGCTTATCGTTGATATTAACTCCCTGGGACCGGTAAACCTTTTGCACCTCTTCCACCAGGTAATGTTGGACGGCATTACGTCCCAGAATCCTCATCAGGTCCTGAGGATTGAGTGATCCTTCACTCAGCTGCATGCCGGTTTCTACATGGTCACCATTTTTAATTCTCAACTGCGCGGTAGCCGGCACTATATATTCCCGTTCTTCCTTCTCATCATATTTTATGTAGAGCTTTCCATCGCCCAGAGTTACTTCTCCCCCCCTCTGAGCAACAAGAGATGGGCTTGTGGCTGCGACTGCTGTTGATTCACCCTTCTTGCCAGTTTCGGGGACCTGACTGGCGAGAATGGTCCCGGACTCGACTGATTGCCCGTTGTCGACCATGATCTGCCAGCCTTTCGGCAGAGGGTACTGGTCGATCAGGGTTTCGCAATTGGAGATCTTAATGCGCCGACCTTCCTCATCCTGGGTTATTTCGGCTATGCCCTCAATTTCGGCAATTAAGGCCTGGGCCTTGGGAGTACGGGCTTCAAAAAGTTCTTCGACTCTGGGCAAACCGGTAGTGATATCCAGGCCGATGATGCCACCGGTATGGAAGGTGCGTAGTGTCAGCTGGGTGCCGGGTTCACCGATGCTTTGAGCTGCGATGATGCCGACAGCTGTATTAGGTTCAACCAGATGACCGCGTGCCAGATCGCGGCCATAGCACATCCGGCAAACCCCCCAGCGGGACTGACAGCTGAGCGGAGAACGAACGAAAACCTTGGTAATACCGGCCGCCACGATTTCACTGGCCTTGGCTTCATCGATCTCTTCATTTCGCTCTACGATGGTGTTCCCGCTATCCGGGTGGACCAGGGTAATCGCTGCCAGACGCCCCGTGATTCTCTTGGACAACGGAGGGAGCAGGCTATTGCCCGGGGATTCGGCTAACCAGATGCCTTCAGTAGTCCCGCAATCATCTTCCCGGGTAATGACATCCTGAGCGACATCGATGAGACGTCTGGTAAGGTAGCCGGAACCGGAAGTCCTGAGAGCTGTATCGGCCAGACCCTTGCGGGCTCCATGAGTAGAAATGAAGTATTCCAGAACACTCAGGCCCTCCCTTAAGCTGGACTTAATGGGGAAATCAATAATTTTGCCAGAGGGGTTAGTCATGAGACCTCTCATACCCGCCATCTGTTTAATTTGGGAGATGTTGCCCTTGGCTCCGGAGGTGGACATCATATAGATACCGCCGTACCGGTCCATAGTCTGAGTCAACACATCAGTCAATCTATCGGCTATTTCTGTCCAGACCTCGACCACTGCGCTGTAACGCTCGTCTTCGGTGATTAGTCCCTGGCGGAACTGGTTTTCGATAGCCAGGGCCTTGGCTTCGGCTTCTTTAATCAGCTCGGGCTTGGCAGCGGGGACCTCGATATCGTTGGCAGCAATGGTAATCCCGGAGGTTGTAGCGTAGTGGAACCCCAGTTTTTTGATGCTATCCAATACCTCGGCGGTCTCTTCGTTGCTCAAAGCTTTGTAGCAGTCAGCTACGATTTGCTTCAGGCCAGATTTATCCACCACCTTATTAATGTAGCCCAGTTCTTTGGGCAGGGCTTCGTTGAAAATGATGCGGCCGGCGCTGGTCTTAAGGCGCTGACCATTTCTGGCTAAGTCCCGGGCTTCAATTTCTGCCCGGATGTCAATAATGCCCAATTCATAAGCCAGACGGGCATCTTCGAAGCTGCTGAAAAGTTTGCCTTCGCCTTTGGACCCCGGACGGATGGTAGTCAGATAATAGGAACCCAGGACCATGTCCAGAGTGGGGGTAACTACGGGGTCGCCGGAGCTGGGCAAAAGCATGTTATGGATGCTCAACATCAGGTCCCGGGCTTCGCCCACGGCCTCCTTGGAAAGCGGAACGTGGACCGCCATCTGGTCTCCATCGAAGTCAGCGTTAAACGCTGAGCAGACCAGGGGATGAATCTGGATAGCGCTGCCATCGATGGGTACAGCTTCAAAAGCCTGGACGCTGAGACGGTGCAGGGTGGGTGCGCGATTGAGCAGGACCGGCCGCTCCTTGATAACCTCTTCCAGAATATCGTAGACCTCGGGCCGGGCCCTTTCTACCAAACGCCGGGCGCTTTTAATATTATGGGCCAGACCTTGCTGGACCAAATAGCGCATAACGAAGGGTTTGAACAGCTCCAGAGCCATGCGGCGGGGCAGGCCGCACTGGTGAAGCTTCAACTCCGGACCTACCACGATGACAGACCGGCCGGAATAGTCCACACGCTTACCCAGCAAGTTCTGGCGAAAACGACCTTGCTTGCCTCGCAGCATATCCGATAGGGATTTTAGCTTATGATTGCCGCTGACAGAAACCGCCCGGCCCCGCCGGCCGTTGTCAATTAGAGAATCGACAGCTTCCTGTAGCATGCGTTTTTCGTTGCGGATGATAATTTCGGGTGCTCCGATATCCATGAGATGGTGCAGGCGGTTATTGCGATTAATAACCCGACGATAGAGGTCATTCAGGTCGCTGGTGGCAAATCTTCCACCGTCCAGCTGCACCATAGGTCGCAGGTCGGGGGGCAGCACCGGCAGGACCGTTATTACCATCCATTCAGGCTTATTGCCGCTGCGGCGGAAGGCCTCCACCACCTGGAGCTGCTTGCTGGCTTTCTTGCGGCGCTGACCGGAGGCGGAAAAGGTCTCCTGGATCAATTCATTGCGCATCTGATCCAGAACGATGGCTTTGGTGATCTTCAAAATGGCTTCTGCGCCCATACCGGCTTCGAAAACATCCCCATGCTCCTGGTTGAGCTCGTTATACTGGTTCTCAGCCAGCAGTTCTTTAACGTGGAGATCTTTAAGTTGCTCGATTTTAAGGGAGAGATCTTCTCTCAACTTCGCTTCTTCATCGGTGAAATTGCCGCGAAGCTGATTAACCTCTTCAACAGAGGCCTGGTTTTTTTCCAATTCGGCGATCTTGGCATCCAGATCGGACTGGCGCCGGGCAACTTCTGCGGCCAGTCCATCTTCCATTTTTTTGATTACAGACTGGCGAGCCTCTTCATTAACGGAGGTAATAATGTAATGAGAGAAGTAGAGGACACGATCAAGGCTGCGGGGTGAGAGATCAAGCAGCAGACCCAACCGGCTGGGCACACCTTTAGCAAACCAGATATGGCTGACCGGACAGGCCAGTTCAATATGTCCCATACGCTCACGGCGCACCTTAGCCCGGGCTACCTCAACGCCGCACTTATCGCAGATAATCCCCTTGTAGCGGATTTTCTTATATTTGCCGCAAAAGCATTCGAAGTCCTTGGTAGGGCCGAAGATCCTTTCACAAAAAAGCCCATCCCTCTCCGGTTTCAGCGTCCGGTAGTTTATGGTCTCCGGCTTGGTTACCTCTCCGTAAGACCAGCTTCGGATTTGTTCAGGTGAAGCCAGTGAGATGCGTACGGCATCGAAATCGTTAACTTCCAGCATTTTCT
>JAGDMY010000267.1 GCA_017860765.1 Chloroflexota bacterium
CCGGTAGCTTTATCTCCTGAATACCAACCTCCTCCGTGTATATAAATTATTAAAGGTGACTGCGTACCTCGCTGCTCAGGGAAATAAAGGTCCATTGTCAGGCTGGTATCCTGAAAAACACGATAGACCACATCCTTCTCGACTGTCCGGTTTTCAATGGGAGCGAAAAAGCCAGTTGAGAAGACCAGCCCCAAAAATGTACTTAATATAAATATTATACCCCACATGGTTCACCAGGCAGTGAAAAAATACAATTACCCTTATAAGATCTCTATTTAAAGTCTAAATCATGCAGGCACCTCTGCGTAACCGTAAAGACATTTGTAATTGGAGGGTTAAAATACCTGCCGGCCGGTAGCGAAAAACACCTATCCTGCGAAATCCGGAATGGAGTCTTTGCGGGGATAGCCTGTTTTTTGATCCTCTGTAGGGCAAGCCTGGGTTGGCAAAACCTGATTATTCTTCAATACCGGTCCGGGGTGGCGAGGGAAGACCTGCGATGCCCGCCCTCTTGGAAACATGGTCCCGGCCCAGGAAATAATTCAGCCAGGAAGAGGTCTGCTGCAATCCCCAATCACGGGGCGGGACAATTATTTCACCAATGGAGCCTTCCCGATGTTGCGTTTTTAAACGCTGGTAGGCCCTGACCCAGATGCACTGTTTTTCGTAAGGATAGACCTCGCACCAGCCCTGGAAACTGCCGCCGCAGGGGGCATTTCTCTGGTCTTTCGGACATTGAGAGACCGGGCAGAGATAGGCCACATCGAATAAAGCACAGTCCCCGCAGTCCTGACAGCCGTAAAGAATAGCCTTGGTCCAGAATTCCAGAGAGGCCAGTAATTTTCTTAATAAGTCCGCAGAGTCTACAAACCGGGCTAGCGCCCGCATTAATTTGAAGAGGGGGCTTTTAGGTTCGAATAAGGATTTATGAACGGCCAGCGAAAAAAGGTATATCAAAGGTCGGGCAGGCTTCTGTAACCTGGGAGCGGATATCTCCAGATTTAAGCCCGTTGTGGCATCCTTTTTAAAAAAATAAAAGCCGTTTTCTTGCGGATAATCAAATTCAGGAATAAAGTCCCTCCAACCAGGTGTCAACTCCTGGCCCCGGCTAATAATATATTCCACACTTTCATACGGTAGACCCTGGCCGCTGATATATGCGCCGCGAAAACCCAGGCCTTTAGCAATGGCAAACATCTTGGCAGCCCGCTCCAGTCGGGCGGACCTCCCCTTGTCCGGGCCTTTGGATTCTGCCTCGATCCGTGCCAGAAGGTCGTCCGTTACCACGCATCCGGGCACCCTGTTATTGCGCATCGCTCTGGCAGCCTGTAAGGAGAGAACATAAATATTCATGACCACGGGTATATTGTATCTATTACTCTCCAGCCATAACTTCAGCTCATGCAGCTTGCGTACATCATACCCTACCTGGGTGATGATAAAGTCTGCCCCGGCTTCCACCTTCTTTTTCAATTTATAGTACTGGCCCATCATTTCGGCTTCCATTTGCTTGAAGGGCGAAAAAGCGACACCGGCAAAAAAATGGGTCGGCGACAATCTGCCCCTCTTCCCCATAATCTCATGTTCCATACCCCGATTCATCTCGGAGATCAGGCGCAGGCCATTTACAGAATCAAGATCGAAAACCGGACTGGACTTCCCTTCAAATCCCGCGATTGAGGGATAATCTCCCGTTAATACCAGAACGTTATTGATTTCCAGAGCCGCCAGCTGATAAAGCAAGCTCTCAACCTGATTACGACTTTTATCGCGCATGGCAATGTGCACTATTGGCTCGATACCCAAGTGGCGAATTTCTGCACAGAGTATATCTGTAGCGATCGCCGGGTTCCCACCCGGATTATCGGTAATGCTGATAGCACAAATTTTCCCGCCTTGAGCAGCTTTTCTGGCGTTCTCCAATACCGTTTCCTGGCGTATCTCAAAAGCCCCCGGTCCGGGAATTTGCTCCAGGGCCAAACAAAAAATATCGGGGTTCAGAATTGACGACCTGAATTTGTTTTTCCGTTCCGCAAGTTTCCTGTTTATCATCTCTTTCAACCCGGGAAGGATGTAGCGGGATGGCAGGAGAGGGCTGGAAGAACCTGACAGAAATGAGTTTTCGCCGATTTCTGCTGCTAGATATTTATCGCCAGAGTCGCTGTGAAGGTTTTCTGGGTTATTCAGACTAACCACCAGCAAGGAAGCGTGGCGCGAAATCCAACCTTCACGAAGTTTCCGGTAATACTCGAGGGCTGCCCCCGGCGGTCCCAGGTGGCCAAGAATAACTAAATCGGGATGTTTTTCTCTTATCTGTCTCAGTCCTGCGGCTTCGTCCGGGGCATATTCGACAGACACAGCTTCTTCAGTGACCTGGCGGGTTACTTCTGCCAGTTCGGGTTCACGGCTGACTACCAAGATACTTTGAGGCCTATCTGTTTGCTTCATGTTGAATGCTCTCACCCGCCGAGTCAGCTCAATAAGTTTGCCATCTTTTTCATTATAGCTGTCGCGGGCATCCAACGAGATGTAGACTTTAG
Organism: Chloroflexota bacterium; assembly: GCA_017860765.1. The sequence goes on from JAGDMY010000267.1 coordinate 2,541, forward strand.
CTGCCATGGGGTTCATCCGTGGGCAGGGAGAAGAAGAAAGTTGAGCCCTTGCCAGGCCGGGATTCGACACAGATAGTCTCAATTATTTTAACATCATTTAATAGTGCTATTATAAGATAATATCTTGAAGGCTGATTCTACCAGTTTTCGGGAAGGAGAGAAGAATCATGGCTGAGAATAAGTACGGCAAATATTTTATTAACTATGGAGGTGAGCAAAAGTTCCCGCTGGGAAAGATACTGGCGCAATTCGATAATAATTCAGTCAAAGACAGCCACTATTATTTTCTGCACTGGGTCATGCCGGAGACGGACCTGACCGCGGAAGGTTTTCAAGTGGGGCACCCGCCTCACCGCCACCAGGCCCCGGAGTTACTTTTCCATATCGGAGCCAATCCGCGAGATCCTCTTGACCTGGGGGCCGAAATTGAGTTCCATTTCGGGAAGGAGATGGAAAAACATGTTATTACCCGGACTTCTATCATCTTTATCCCTGCAGGAGTGATTCATGGTCCGTGGAAGCCTTTGAAGATCGGCCGTCCTTTCCTTTTTCTGGAGGTTAAAGTGGACTGGAAAGCCTGGGAGGAGAAAAACTACCAGTAATGCCAGGGAATGTTCACTTATCATGGACCAGCCGGCAAACTTAGATTTATCTGGCATAAGCGTATGGCATCACCGGTGATAAGGGACGATACGGCCAAGGCCAGGCTGAGTACCCGGACTTCCCGGCCTGGCCTTGGCTTACTCGATTGAAATCACCTACTGCAAAATACTGTAATTCACCTGGATATTGAGGGTTATTTTAGTTTCCCCGGCGCTGATAGGTGCTGCTATGGATATGGTGGGTGCCGGCACCGCTGAAGAAAAATTGGCGTAGCCTCCATAATAGGGGGTGTATTGGGCATTTTCTGCGATGTAGGTCGGCTTGCCAATAGTCAACCCGGCCAGTTTCGCCAATTCATCCGCCTTGTTTTTAGCTACTGACATAGCCTGCTCCCTGGCCTCCTGATAGTACTGGGCCGGATTTTCCACGGAGAAATTGATGCCGTTGACGCGGATAAAGTTGCCCCCCGCCAATACTGCGGAATCTATGATATCACCTGCCGCCTTGACGTCCCTTATCTTGGCGGTCACCATGTTGGTGACCTGATAACCGGTGATAGAGTCTGTCTGCTTATAGTCATCCCACCTGGTCCTCTGGCTGATGCCGAAATATCCGGTTTGGATATCTTTTTGGGCTATCCCGCTGTCAGTGAGGGCTTTCAGCACTTTAGCCATGGCGTCTGAAGCTTCAGATTGGGCCTGAGCCACACTGGTTTCCTGAGCTACTACGCCAAGACTTAGCGTGGCGATATCAGGCGTAACGGAGACTTCGCCCGTGGCGGAAACCCAGATGCCCTGAGGCTGCTGACTGACCAGCGTGGGTGATGAGGTGCCCTGCGCCGCAGCCGAGCCGGCACATCCCGAGATAA
>JAGDMY010000268.1 GCA_017860765.1 Chloroflexota bacterium
CCTTCGACTTCAGGCCAGGACCCAGATGCAAGACCTTATTCCTGCTGCCCGGCAACCCAATCGATAAATTCCCACTGCTCTGAGGTCTCGGGATACGAGCCGGCAGCTCTAACCAGCCCCAGGGATTGTTGAACGTCAATACCCATGGTCAGTAAAACCGAAATGGCAAAAATGCCGGTCCTCCCGATGCCCGCCCCGCAGTGGACCAGGATATTTTCTCCTCTTATCAATCGTGCGACGACATCACTGACAACCTGCAAATAACGCTTTTTATCATCCGGTACTGCAGCATCCAATATGGGAAAAAAGGTGGCCTGGCAGGGCAAGGTCCCTGTTCTCAAAGCCTCGCCGTATAAAGCCGATTTATGTTCTACCTCCTCCAGGGCCACCAGGCACACGATATGGTCCACCGAGTATTCCAGAAAACTGGCCCGGGACTGGTCAAACTTCTCATAGCGCCCTGGCATAGAGCTCAGAAACAGGCGGCCATTGATGTGGGGTGGCAGAGCCACGCTCCTCAGCATATCAGTTTTATACCTCCCTCGATCCAGGTCGTAACCTTCACTTGCTAATTGGCCGCCGGTTGTGTTTAAATACAGTAAAAGAAAGTCACAAGTGTAAATCGTATTAATCCCATCGTATCGAGATTATGAGGACGTGAAATATGGAGACGGAATACTTTTTTGCCAAAGACCCTCTTCTGAAGTTATACCAGCTATACCGGCGTACCGGTGCTGCGATGCATAAAGCCCGCCGCAAAGAACTCAGAAGGCACAAGCTTTCAGACTCAGAGGTAGCCGTCCTGTTCGTGGTCCATTACACCAGGAACAATATCACTCCGGCTGGCATAGCCCACCAGCTGATACAGGACAACCATGCCACCGCGCAACAGGTGGTCCGAATGGAGAAGAGAGGGCTCCTGAAAAAAGTAAAGGATTTGCCCAGGAGCAACCAGGTGAGGGTTGAACTAACCCCTTATGGGGAACAGATGTTTCAAAAATCGGAAAAAATCAAGTCTATTTATGGTATTTTATCCGTTCTCTCAGAAAAGGAAAGAAAGCAACTCTCCACTTACCTCAATAAAATATGGGAAAAGGCCACAGAAATTTACGAGTAACTGAGGAACCCGATCCAGAACAACGTGAATCCTTCAACAGATTATTTTCCAGTCAAAACCTTCCACTGCCATCAAGTTGGATATACATTTATGTATTTCTTTTATAAATAATGATATAATAGGTTATCCGGTTTGTATCACCCCTCGATTCACGAAACGAATGGGTTTCTTTCAATAATCCTTCCTGAAAGTAAGGAAACGTTTAAGGAGGTCATTGTGGACTTTAGCCTTACTGAAGAACAAAAAATGCTGGCGGCCAGCATAAGGGACTTATTTAAGAAAGAATTCCCCAGATCATATTTGCGGGAATTGGATGCCAAGAGCCAATATCCGCTGGATATTTATAACAGGCTGGCAGAGCTTGGTTTGTTAGGCCTGCCCTTTCCAGAAAAATATGGTGGAAGCGGCGGCAATTACCTGGATTTCATCGTCTTGCTGGAGGCCTTGTGCAAGGAATCCATGCTGGCAGGGTCGGTATACCTTTTTAACGTTGGATTTGGCGGTACCACTCTTCTACGCTGGGGGACCGAAGAGCAAAAGAATTTCTATTTGCCAAAGCTGATTGAGGGCAAGTTTAAATTTGGTCTTTGTTTTACCGAGCCCAACGCCGGCTCTGATCTGGCTTCGATCACCACCTCGGCTGTGCCTGTGGATGGCGGATTCAAAATCAATGGTTCCAAGACTTTTTCCACCGGCGCCCACGTGGCGGACAGGGTATTTGTTTTGACCCGGACTGATAAAACTGTCTCCAAGCACAAGGGACTGTCCCTGCTCATCGTGGATACTAAATCTCCCGGGATTGAGATACATCCTTTCGAGGTCCTGGGTGTAAGAGGTTGCGGTGAAAACGATGTCTACTTCAGCGATCTGTTTGTACCTGCCGATCAGGTCATCGGAGGCAAGCTAAACCAGGGGTGGGAGATACTGAACAGCATACTCACTATCGAAAGGCTCTCGCTATCCGCCCAGTGCGTAGGCAATATGCAGGCCATACTGGATGACGCTCTGGATTATGCCAAGCAGAGGGTCCAATTTGGCCAGCCCATCGGAAAGTTTCAGGCTATCCAGCATATGCTGGCAGAGATGTATATCGACTTGCAGGCCGCCCGCCTGTTAACTTACCGGGTTGGCTGGTTGTTGAATACCGGACAACCTTACCAGGCCGAGGCTTCCGCGGCCAAAGTCTTCGCCTCGGAGGCTTTTGTCTCCCTGGCCAACAAAGGTATGCAGATAATGGGGGGGGCCGGCTATACCATGGACCAGGACATGCAGCGTTACCTGCGGGATGCCAGAATGTTCCCCATCGGCGGGGGGACCACCCAGATCCAGAAGAACATTATCGCTAAATCTCTGGGATTATGAGCGAAAACCAATGACGATTGAAGAAGTTGCACCCTCTCTTTTCCGGGTTGAAGTACCTATCCCTGACAATCCCTTGCAGTCCGTCAATTCGTACTTCCTCAAATCTCGCGATCGCAATCTGATTATCGATACCGGAATGAATTTGCCGGAATGCAGGCTGGCCCTTTCATCGGCCATTTCCGCGCTGCAAATAGACTTGAACAAGACGGATTTCTTCGTCACCCATCTGCACGCCGACCATCTGGCCCTGGCCCTGCATATGGCTTCTAAAAATTCCCGGCTGTACCTGAACCGGACGGAATTCGATCTTATCAGCTCACCCAACGGATGGGAGATGTATCACGATTTTTACCTGAAATATGGTTTCCCGGATGATTCTTTGCATCAATCGGAGCAGCATCATCCGGCTAAGAGTATTAAACCCGAATTAATGCAGCATTTTACTCCTGTGGAAGGAGATGAAACATTTCTGATCGGGGATTACGCCTTCCAGTGCATCAGCACACCGGGACACTCCCCGGGCCACCTCTGCCTCTACGAGCCCTCCAAGAAGATCCTGATTTCCGGAGACCATATCCTCTTTGATATCACCCCCAATATCAATAGCTGGCCAATAATGGAGAACGCCCTCAAGGAATATTTGCTCAATCTGGATAAAGTCTTCTCTCTGGATGTAGAATTAGTCCTGCCGGGACATCGAAGCATCCAGACTAACCACCGCAGACGGATTCAGGGATTGAAAGAACACCATCGCACAAGGGCCAACGAAGTCCTGGCAATTCTCGAGCACGGAAAGAAAACCGCCTATCAGGTAGCCCCCTTGATGACCTGGGATGTCAGTTATGCCAGCTGGGAGCGTTTCCCCATTGTACAGAAATGGTTTGCTGTCGGAGAAGCTCTAGCCCATTTAAAGTATCTTGAGGCAGAAGGTGAAGCCAGAAGCCAGGTAGAAAATGGCACCGTCCTGTTTTATAAGGAATAGCAGCCGTTCTATTCAGCCGGGAATCGGTGATTTGCGCCAGGTTTTTACATTATTCAGGTTAAATTTGTGGAAAAGGAGCAAGTGAGACAAATGGGACAAAGAGTCGCCATTGTAGGAGTTGGCCAGACCCGCTACAAGGCCAAAGAGTCCGTCGCGATAGGGCAGCGGATGGCTTCGGCATCCAGAGGATACTTACCACCGGTGAAGACCACTTCATCGGCAAGACCTGCAACGCCTTCTGGATCCATCATTACCTGGGGGCCTTCAACCTCTCCCAGGACAATGTCTCCGGGGATGGGACCTATGCCGTCTACCATGCCGTCATGGATATCTTATCCGGCCACTATAACATCGTCATGGTAGTCTCCATTGTGAAGGAGTCCGAGACCCTCCGGGAGGGCGTAGAGAACTGCGTCTTCGACCATATCTATCTCCAGCCCCTGGGCTTCGATTACCTCACCGCCGCCGCCCTGCAGGCCCGCCGCTACATGGAGAAATACGGCATCTC
>JAGDMY010000269.1 GCA_017860765.1 Chloroflexota bacterium
ATCCGCACCAAGGAAAAATCTTGAAAATAGTTTACATATCAATCACCTGTAAGCTATGCGGATCTGAGAATGTAATTCGCTACGGGCATTATCGAGGCATTCAGAGATGGTGGTGCAAAAATTGCCAGCGCAAATTTGCCGATAACAATGCCTTGCCTTACATGAGGACACCGATTGAACATGTCTCTGCGGCTATTTCCATGTATTATGAAGGAAGAAGCCTGAACGACATCCCCCGTATAATGTACCAGCTCCATGCCGTGCGCACAACCCCTCCTTCAATTTATAAATGGGTGATCCGTTTTTCGAAAATAGCTATTGAAGAAGCCAACAAAAACCAGATCAACGTAGGCAACACCTGGCTGGCCAATGAAAACAGCGTCAAGATAAACGGTAAAAGTCACTCCTTGATTGATGTCATCGACCCGGAAACCAGATTCCTTCTGGCCACCAGACCCTCCAAACGCCGTACCGCTGCTGATTTCGGGCAGGTCATGGAATTTGCCGAAAGTCGGGCCGGCATGGTCCCCGAGCGCATCCTGACCAACGGCTGGAAAGGCTACCAGGGTGGTGTTGACATGGCCTTCGGAGCGGATGTCAGGCATATCCAAACCTTCAAAATCGATAAACAGATCAATTCCCCGAAATTTTTAGATTACTGGCACAATACCATAAAGGACCGGGCCAAGGTGATGCTGCATCTAAAAAAGGAGGACCATTCCCAGTTGATATTAGACGGCTGGCTGGTGCATTATAATTATTTCCGGATGCAAAAAGCCTTAAACAACCGGACGCCGGCGGATATCGCAAAATCCAGCTTTAAAGTTCACAGCTGGTCAGAGCTGGTCAACCAGACCATAAGGTGATAAATCAATTCCCGACATTGTTAAAATTACTGTTAATTCCTATAGAGTAAAACAAAACGGCAAAGGAGAAGTATGAAAAAAGATTGGCGGGAGCTCATTAGTCAACCTGAATATGGCATCGAAGTAAAAAAAGATATTTTTGTGACGGTGAGAGATGGAGTCCGTTTGGCGGTGAATGTTTACCGTCCGGCAGCCAAGGGCAAGTTCCCCGCACTGTTTGCCATGGGAGGGTATGGCAAGGAACTCCAGGAGGAACTAATTCCGCCTCAACCCCTGCTGAAAAGCGCCGTCTGGGATGGCAATATTGAAGCTGGAGATACCTCTGTGATCGTACCCAGAGGTTATGTTCATGTTATCGGGGATGCCAGGGGAACCGGAAATTCGGAGGGCGAATATCCCGGCATGTGGTCGCAGCAGGAGGGCAGGGATGGCGCCGATATTGTAGAATGGATCGCCCGGCAACCCTGGTGCGATGGCAATGTGGGCATGATAGGCTACTCTTATTACGGGGGAATGCAGCTCAAGGTCGCCATCCAGCAGCCTCCTCATCTCAAAGCTATCTTTGTTTCCCATATGGCCGCGGACTTCTACCGCGATGTCTATCAGGGTGGCGTTCTGGGTTTATTCCTGTACGGACTCTGGGATGGCCGCCACGGGACCAGCGGGATGGCTGTCAAAAACGCAGTATCTCAGATGATGAAGACTTTGCCCAAAGCAGAGTTTGAGCGCCGGCGCAAGGAACTGCTGAGTAATCCTGATATCAAGTATTACCCGAATTTATATCACCTGCTTAACTATCCATACAAAAACCCGGCCTTTTTTGATATGTTGATGAACCCGTTCGATGGGCCCTTCTGGCAGGACCGCTCGATCTATCCCTTCTACGATAAAATAAAAGTCCCCACCTTCGTAGTAGGCAAGCACGCCAACGCCCCCGGCTTCTGGGAGGTTTACAACGGTATCAATACTATCAAGAAATTGTTGGTGAAACCCACCGGTCCCGAAGAGCGGCCCTGGAGAGAAGATATCGAACTCATGTTGCGGTGGCATGATCACTGGCTAAAAGGCAACGATACCGGCATTATGGAAGAACCTCACATTAAACTTTATGTTCCGGGTGCGAATCAATGGCGCTACGAAAAAGTCTGGCCCCTGCCTGGAATTGATTGGACCAGGTGCTATTTGCGCCGCTGGGAGGGGCTGTCTTTTGCCCCGGAGCTATACCAGCCCGAACCCGATTGCTTCCTGCAGCAGCCCCTGCATTTGTCCACCAAGAGGGACTCGGTAAAATACATCAGCCCGGTCCTTTGCGCAGACCTGGAATTAATCGGACCTGCGGCCTTCAATTTATATGCTTCGATTGATCAGGATGATGCCAACTGGATAGCTAAATTGTATGACGTCCTGCCCACGGGCAAGGAGATGGGTATCGCCAGAGGCTGGCTGAAGGCCTCACACCGGGCCGTCGACCGGGCCAGGTCCAAACCCTACAAACCCTTCCATCCTCATACCAGCGCAGAGCCCGTTAAACCGGGTGAGATCAACGAATACGCCATTGATTTGGGGAATATTGTCCACGTCCTGAAAGCCGGCCACAGGCTTAAACTGGAGATAGAAAGTCTGGAATCACCCCGGGACCCTGAGATACAGATTCACTATCATCCTCATTTAAATAGCTCCAGGACTACCCTCCACAAGATTTACCGGAACAGGGAACATCAATCTCATCTGGTGCTGCCAATCAGGGCGGGTAAAGATGCCGTAATGGAAATAATGAGTGATGAAAACTTCCAGGGAGGAGTATAGAAGCAAATGCTAAAGCTGCACCATCTTTCTCTAGCGGTAAATGATGTTGAGAAGGCTCTGAAGACCTTCCAGGATATGCTAGGCCTGGATGTTATGGGCCAGGGTATTAAAGAATTCCCTGAATTTGGTGTCAGGGCGGGCTTTCTCTCCACCAGGGATAAGTCCAGTTTACGTCTGGAGCTGGCCGAGCCTATGCCCGGGACCAAAATTCGCTACGGTGTGGCTACCAGAGATTTTCTCAAGAAGCGCGGAGAAGGCCTCTTTCGCTTTGCCATGTTTACCGACGAATTTGACGCCAGGGTTGAGGCCCTGAAGCAGAAAGGTTACCCCATGATAGTGGAAAGCTACACTTCCCTCTTCCCGGGTTATACCGTAAGGATAGCCTTCTACCCGCTTAAAGACTCCCGCG
>JAGDMY010000270.1 GCA_017860765.1 Chloroflexota bacterium
GCCTTAACAGCTCTTTAATTAAACTGCTGGTCATTTGATCTCAAGGCCATTTTAGCAGAATCAGGCTCTTTTTACGATGTACTTTAGATTTTTATTTTGAGTTATGTTAAAATGAAATGATTCTTTATTGGGGGGTAGAGAAAGATGGAAGAGTATATTAGCAGCTTTCTGAACTACCTGGTGGTGGAAAAAGGCTTCTCCAAAAATACCGAGGAAGCCTACCGTAATGATCTCTCTCAGCTGCAAAGCTTTATCGCCGAACAAGCCTCCAAAAATGGTGAAATACCCTCCTGGGAACAATTCGGCCGTCAGCAAATGTTGAGCTATATGCTCACTCTTAAAGAGAAAAAATATGCCTCCACGACCCTTGCGCGCAAGATTGCCGCGGCCAAATCCTTCTTCAAGTTCTTGACTGAGGAACATAAGGTCCAGCAAAATCCTACGGAAAATATCGCCTCCTTGAAAGTTGGCAGGGCTTTGCCCAAGCCGATATCAGTCGCCCAGGCCCGCCGCCTATTGGAGGAACCTGCTAAAAATACCTCTACCGAAGCCAAGAGAGATAAAGCCATGCTGGAACTGCTCTACGCCAGCGGTATGCGGGTGAGTGAGCTGGTAGCCCTTAATCTGGGTGATGTTGATATCTCCGGGGGATATGTGCGCTGCTTCGGCAAAGGCCACAAAGAGCGGATGATCCCGATTTACCCCCGGGCAGCTCAGTCTATCGATGAATATCTTAAAGAATCCCGGCCCCACATAGTCCAGAACAGATCGGATGAAAAAGCACTCTTTTTGAACGTCAGGGGCGAGAGATTGACCCGCCAGGGCCTCTGGCAAATATTAAAGGGGTACGCCAGGGATGCTAATCTTGAAGTTGCGGTGACCCCGCATACCCTCAGGCACAGCTTTGCTACCCATATGCTCAATGGCGGGGCTGACCTGAGAATGGTCCAGGAATTGCTGGGTCATGCCAATATTTCCACTACCCAGGTCTATACCCATCTCACTTCAGAACATGTCAGAAACACCTACAATAAATCTCATCCCAGAGCTAATTAGGAGGTTCAGGATGCCGTCTAAATCAAGACGCAATCGTAGACAGATATCACAAAATCGCAAAGGATCCGCCGGCAGCGCGTCTCCGGCCCAGGCAGGTATTCCGTACGCTGCGACTGCTCAACCGGACCGCGCCGCGGCTTCGTATACTTCTAACGTCTCGGGAAGATCAGCAGATACCGGTGCCTCATTGCAAAAATATTTCTTAAACGATCTGAAGTGGATCGGCGTGGTAACAGCGATAATGATAATCCTGCTTATCGCGTCTTACTTTGTGTTCAAATAGGTGATCGTCTTACTCACTCCGTGTCTCTCCCGCAAATTACAGGTATGACGATTGACTTTTGGGTACCGTCCAGTGGACATTCCCCGGATCGAGGTCCGGTTTAGCAGAGCCCCCCATCGTAAGCGAAATTGGTCAGAGCCATCAGGGCACTTTTATGACGAATCATAATATTGAACAGATATTAGTTCCCTTGATCCAACGCTATGGCGAACGCCGCCTTATACCTCATCATGAACCCCTGGATGAACTGGTGCAAACCATTCTATCCCAAAACACCTCGGATGTTAATTCCCGTCCAGCCTTCAAAGCCTTAAAAAAGGCTTTCGGGAAGTGGGAGGATATTTTGCAGGCCGAGACCGAAACAGTCGCCGAACTGATTAAAGGCGGAGGTCTTGGCACTATCAAAGCCAGGCGGATACAACAGGCCCTCCAGGAGATACTCCGGCGCCGGGGCAAGCTCGACTTGAATTTTCTGGACCGTCTGCCGGTCGCCGAGGCCAGGGAATGGCTGAAGCAGCTGCCCGGCGTCGGATACAAGACCGCCAACTGCGTCTTATTGTTCGCTTTGGGAAAACCGGCTTTACCGGTGGATACCCACATCTTCCGCGTTTCAAAAAGGTTGGGACTGATCCCTGAGAATGCCTCCCTGGAGGAAGCCCATCGGAGATTGGAAACCCTGGTGCCGGCGGAGAGTATTTACCAGTTCCATGTGTTGATAATAGAGCACGGCCGTCGGACCTGTCTGGCCCGGCGCCCGGATTGTGCCCACTGCTCTTTACATGCGATTTGTCCCAGCTACAAGAAATGCCGGGGAACACCTTCGTTTGTGGGAAGGAGCTAGGATATAGAGATGGAGAATTTAACTCCCCAATCGATCCTAGATGGACTGGGCACCCAGTTCGTTGGACAAAAAATAATTCATTTCCCTGCGCTGGACTCCACCATGGAAGCCGCAAAAAGAGAAGCTTTGTGGGGTGCCCCGGCCGGTACCGTGATTATTACAGAAGAGCAGACAGCGGGCAGGGGACGACTGCAAAGAACCTGGGTTGCTCCTAAAGGGAGCCTGGCGCTGTCCATCATTTTGCGTCCTAATATCGATTATTTACCTTATTTAATTATGCTGGCCTCTCTGTCAGTGACGTATTCCATTCAAGTCGTGACCGGATTGAAGCCCCAAATCAAGTGGCCTAACGACGTGATGTTCAATGATAAGAAGGTCTGCGGAATATTAATTGAGAATGATATCCGCAAAAATGCATTAAAGCATTCCGTTATTGGTATCGGTATTAATGTAAACCTGCGTATGGCCGACTATCCCGAGATCGCCTCCCGGGCCACCAGCCTCTCCGACCTGCTGGGCCGTGAAGTTTCCCGCACTGCTTTAGTCCGCCAACTGTTGATAGAGATCGAAAGATTATATCTTTCATTGCCGCGCGGAGAATCCCTCATTGAGCAATGGAAAAGCCACCTGGCTACCCTGGGACAAATAGTCAGGGTCAATTCAGGCGGCAAAATATACCGGGGCCTGGCTGAATCAGTCACCAGCGACGGTAATTTGATTATCCGCCAAAAAGACGGTCACGTGATTAAAATAATAGCCGGTGACGTTACTCTGAGGTAAGCGGGCCTTTCGCGTTTAAACTTGACCTTCACTCAGTCCGGGCTTTCAGCGGGTACTATAGTTCTTTCGATACGTTTAGTCCAGTCCCTCAGGATCACGATCGGCATGGCTTTTCC
>JAGDMY010000045.1 GCA_017860765.1 Chloroflexota bacterium
CATATCGGAGAAAATGCTCTATACTAGGGGTATAGAGATTTAGTCTAGATTTTGGACATACACTATGTATTGGTTCTCCCCGGTATATATACAGGCTAAACTCACTTTACGGTGATATTTCCCACCATAGGTGAACTGCGCCTTTTTTTCCCTCTATTTCAGTCGATTTACCCTTATCATGATTCCAATTATTAAAACAGTTCTATCCTCAAAGAATCTCATAGGAGGTGAGTTACAATATGGCGATGTCAGTAAAAGGTAACCCGGAAATCAAGGAAGATGTCTGGGTAAAATCCACCTGTGGCGGCTGCTACGGGACCTGTACCATACGCGCCCATCGCGTGAATGGCGTCATCATCAAGATTGAAGGTGAGCCGGATAACGATTTCGGTGCGCACGGCGGCTTGTGTGCCAAAGGCGAGGCCATGATTCAGGCGCTCTATGACCCGAATCGTTACAACTATCCATTGAGGAGGACCAATCCGGAAAAGGGCATCTTTGCCGACCCCAAATGGAAGAGGATCACCTGGGATGAGGCTCTGGATGAGATCGCCGAGAAGCTCAAGAAAATCCGCCAGGAAAACCCCAACAAGCTGTTTCATGGCGGGACGCCTTCGGCCGGCAGCGGTCCGGACCTGCCTCTGGGTTTTGGCGTTTTCGGAGCGGTTTTCGGCACCAAGAACTGGCATGTTGGCGGCGCAGGCCTGCATTGCGGGAGCGGCTCGCATATGGGCGCCGGGCTCTATCATGCCTCCTGGTCTATCGTGCCGGACTGGAAATATTGCAACTATGTGATTCAAATGGGTTCCAATAAGGGCACCGGCTCCGGCCATTCCATGGGCTTCAACATGCGCCTGGCGGCCGACGCCAGGTCCAGAGGCGCCAAGATTGTGGTCTTTGACCCCATCTGCAACTTCGGCGGAGGCAAAGCGACAGAGTGGGTACCGATCCTCCCGGGCACAGACGCCATTATCGCCCTGGCCATGATTAACATCCTCTTGAACGAATTGAATGTTTACGACGCCGAATTTTTGAAAAAGAAGACCAACGGTTCTTACCTTATCGGTCCGGACCAGCTTTACGTCCGGGACCAGGCCACGGGCAAACCGCTAATCTGGGATACTCAAGACAATAAAGCCAAGGTGTTCAATGATCCCTCCATCAAGGACTTCGCCCTTCTGGGCACCTTTGAAGTCAATGGAGTAAAATGTACACCCTCCTTCCAGCTGCTCAAGGACCATGTTAAACAATACACCCCGGAGATGGCGGAAAAGATCAGTACTGTCCCGGCCAAGACAGTCCGGCGCCTCGCCAGAGAATATGCGGAGGCTGCTCAGGTGGGCACCACTATTGAGATCGAGGGAGAGAAGCTCCCCTTGAGACCGGTCGCCTGCATCATGTTCCGCGGCGGGCAAGGCCATACCAACTCAGCCCACAGCTATGTCGCGATGTGCCTGCTCAATGCTATCGTCGGGGCCATGGATGTCCCCGGCGGCACTCTCGGCTGGCCAGCCTATGTCGGCGGTTATCCGGAGACAGGCCGGTTCAAGGTGATCCCCTACCCCTGCAAAGACGGTATGCTGGTAGCAGGCACTTTCATGGAGCATGGCCCCTGGCCGGTACATGAGGCCAAGGTCCCTGAGGATATGCTGCTGAAGGAACTGGTACCCACGGCCTCTTTCTCACCCCATCCCATGACCTCCGATTTCAAAACCTACTGGGAAAAACTGGGACATCCTTATGATATCGAAGCCGCCCTGGTTTTCGGCTCGAATATGATTCGCAGCTCGCAAAGCCGCGAGATAATCGAGGACTTCTGGAAGAAGATACCTTTCACAGTCTCCTTCAACATCCTCCCCAATGAATTTGCAGAGGGATTTGCCGATATCGTACTTCCCGATTGCCACCCTCTGGAAGCTTATTGCCTGTTCTCTTCACACGGGCCCTTCTTTAATCATCCCATCGGGATGGAAGGCTGGTGCTTCCCCATCCGGCAGCCTATCGTCAAGCCAGCTTTCGAGCGCCGCAATAAGGTGGAAGCTCTCTGGGACCTGGCGGATAGAATCGGCATGAGAGAAGAAATGAACCGCTATTACAACGTTTACTTCTCCAGCTTCGGGGGAGAGGCCCTCATTTCCGGTGACCTGCACAGCGTCCGGGGAGCTCAGAAAATTGACCCCAAGAAGGTCGCCGAGCTGATCAAACCGAGCGAGAAAATTACCTACGATGAAATGATGAACCGGGTTTTCAAATACTATTTTAACAAGGACCTGCAATATGTCTCGGAGCACGGCACGGTGGATTGGAAGAAGCAGGTCAAGGAAGCTTACTGGAGATGGTACGTGGACGTCCGCATCCCGATCTACCTGGAGCATCTGGCCGAATTAAAGCCCATTATCATGAAGAATGCCAAGGTTACCGGCGTGGAGCTCGACTGGAACCAGTTTACCCCGCTGGCTAGCTTCTTCCCGGCCCAGGTCGCCCTGGAAGAAAATAAAGACTATGATCTGTATTGCTTCTCCTATCGCGACATCCTCCACAACGGTACTTACACCATGGAACTGCCCTGGATTGACGAGGTCAGCCGGATGAATCCTTACACCTATAACATCACCATGAATACCGATACCGCTAAAAAGAGAGGACTGAAAGACGGAGACCTGATTTGCCTGGAGTCTTCTTACGGCCGCAAGACCACCGGACATCTGAAGACGATGCAGGGCCAGCATCCCAAATGCATCGCCATATCCGCCTGTTCGGGAGGCTGGGCAAAGGGCGCACCCATCGCTTTCGGCAAGGGCACCAACTTCAATATCCTCCTCGAGTCAGATGCCAAGCACGCCTGCCCGGTCTGCTGGAGCCAGGAGACAGCCACTATGGTCAAGGTCTACAAAATTGACCGTAGAATCGAGTTTGATGGAGTAAGGAGGTAAACCGCTATGAGATGGGGAATGGCTATAGAACTGAAGAGATGTATCGGATGCAACGCCTGCGTTCTGGCCTGCAAGGCAGAGCATTTCCTGCCCCCGGGTATCTTCTGGAACCGCATACTGATTGGAGAAAAAGGCAAGTATCCGCATGTTTCCAAGCTCATTTTCTCCGTTCGCTGCAACCAGTGCGGCGACCCCAAATGCGTCAAGGTCTGCCCCACCGGGGCTACCCAGCAGCGGGAAGACGGCATCGTCTGGATCGATGATAATAAATGCGTGGGCTGCCGCTATTGCATGGTGGCCTGCCCCTACCAGATGCGATCAATACCGGAAGACCCGAAAGCCGTTTACTTTCCTGGCCAGGGTCCGACCGAACACGAGAAAATTGGTCAGATACTCTATCCGCACCAGCCGGGCGTCGTTCAGAAATGCGTCTTCTGCAAGGAGAGGATAGACGCCGGTGTGGCCAAGGGACTGACACCCGGGGTAGACCGCGATGCCAGCCCCGCCTGCATGATCATCTGCCCCACCCAGGCTATTCATTTTGGCAACCTGGATGACCCCGATAGTGATATCGTGGCTTTAATTGAACAGAAGAAAGCACATGCTTTCCATCCGGAATTCGATACCGATCCCTCGTTATACTACATCGATTAGCTGTATAATTGGAAAGGAGGCGCCGATATGATTCAAAAAAGACCGTATGAGTTTATGACCAAGTACACCCAGCAAACGAACTGGATTGATGGAAGGGGAAATTTCATCGCCTTTGCCTTTTTCCTGGGGGGCATCAGCGGGGGGCTGTTCCTGGCCTCCGCCTTTATTGACGGCATTTCCAGCAGCCAGAGTTTGTTAGGCATGTTCGTAGCCTGGCTGCTCTCCCTGGGTATGGGTATTGCCTACATGATACACCTGACCAAACCCTTCCGCTTCTGGAGGATGCTAAGCAAGCCGGGCACGTCCTGGATCGCCCGTGGTTTCATATTCATTATGCTATTTATTGGTTTTACCTTTCTCACCCTGGTCCTGTCCATGTGGGCCCCCAACGCCACCGGCGTTATAACGGCCTTCAAGATACTGGCCGGAATCTTCGCCTTCGCCCAGTCGATCTATACCGGATTCGCGGTGAGCTATGTCAGCGCCATTAAAATCTGGAACTCCGCTATATTGCCCATATTGTTCGTGGTCTGCGGCTTCTCCGGTGGGTTGGCCATCCTGATGGGTATCGTCGTGGGAGGCAGCGAGTCTCAAATCATGTCGGTGGAGAATGTCACCCGGGTGACCTTGATCAGTTTCGCCGTGATTTTAATTGTCTACTTATGGAACAGCACCTACAGCAGCACGGCAGCCAGGGACGCGGTAGCCCGCATGGTTGGAGGAAGCATCGCTTCTGTCTTCTGGGTTGGAGTGATCCTGTTAGGCGTCGTTATACCGATCGCCATTTCAGTCGCCACCCTATTTTCTCACGAACCTCAGGTCGGGTTATTGATTATCGCTACAATCTGCGAAATTATCGGTGGCCTGACATTGAGATACGTCATATTGAAGTCCGGAGTCTACAGCCCGCTGGTCACCTCCGGAGGGACAGAGTTATAACCTGATACTGGAAAAATAAACGTCGGACCGTTCTTAGGCATATGTTGCTGGCAAGGGTAGCATATGCCTAAAATATTTCAACATAAGTTATTCTTTTTTGAAACCAGGGCCGGTATATAGCGCAATGAAAAATCAAGCCAACCTGGATACCTCTCCCAAAATAAGCTGCATAGTGCTGGCCGGGGGCCAGAGCACCCGCTTAAGACCAAACAAAATTAAGGAAATAATCGGGGAGCAGACTTTGCTGGAAAGGGTTTTGTCAACTTTATCGAAATTTGATAGCGACATTATTATTGTCTCCTCCGAGCAGGCTTCTTTACCGGATTTCCGCAATCCCAGGACCAGGATTATCAACGATATCTACCCCGGCAAAGGGTCCCTGGGCGGGATCTATACCGGACTTATGGCTTCCAGGACGCATTATAACCTGGTGGTCGCCGGGGATATGCCCTTTTTGAACATTGCCCTGCTGCAGTTTATGGTCAAAATTGCCCAAGGATATGACCTGGTAGCTTTCAACGAAAACGATAGGCCGGAGCTTTTGCATGCAGTATACTCCAAAAACTGCCTGGCCCCCATGCATGATCTAATCCGGCAGAACAGCCTGCGGATAATCGGCATCCTTCCCCATATCAAAGTGCGCTATTTGACCGCGGAGGAGATCGCAAGGTTCGACCCGCGGCATTTGAGCTTTTTCAATATTAATACCGAGGCTGATTTATTGAAGGCCCGTGAAATAATCCTTAATAAAAAATAGCCCCTGGAATGCATTGACACATCTCCTGAGGTATGTTATAGTCAACCGCAAGGAAAATCCACCAACATTTCCGACTGCGATATAATTTTTGCCGCAAAAGGAGGACCAGAATGCTGCCGGTAAGAACCTTCCTCATGCCAGCCAAAATACTAATTGGATCAGGCGCCTCAGAACAGGTCGGAGAGGAGGCCAAAAAACTGGGACTCAAGAAATCTTTAATCGTCACGGATAAAATCATGGTCCGGCTTAATGCTCTGGCGGGAATTCAGCGGTCCCTGGAGAAAAATGGCATCGGATATACAATCTTCGATGGGGCAGCGGTTGAGCCCACCCTTGAAATCGTTCAGGCAGGCCTCAAGTCTTACCGGGAAAACCAGTGCGACTTTCTCCTGGCTGTGGGGGGAGGCAGTCCGATCGATGCCGCTAAGGCAGTCTCGATCATGCTAACCAACCCGGGTTCGATCGAAAATTATATGGGTGCGGGGAAGGTCCCCTATGCCGGCGTCCCGTTGATAGCCATTCCAACTACGGCAGGGACAGGGAGTGAGGTCACCCAGGTTGTCATCATCACCGACGCCGCTCGAAATGTCAAGATGCTCATCAGTACTCCTTTTGTCATTCCGCGGGTGGCCATAGTTGACCCTCTGCTGACTCTCTCCTGTCCCCGGGGTTTGACCGCCACCATAGGTCTGGATGCCCTGACCCACGCCGTTGAAGCCTACGTTTCTTTAAAAGCGCAGCCGCTGACGGATATCTACTGCATTTCGGCCATAAAGCTTATCTCGGGCAATTTGAGGTCAGCCTGGGCCGACGGGAATAATGTGGAAGCCAGAGAAAAAGTGATGCTGGGCGCTTTCCAGGCAGGGATTGCTTTCTCCAACTCCTCTGTAGCGTTAGTCCACGGGATGTCCCGTCCCATCGGGGCCTATTTCCATGTTGCCCACGGGGCCTCCAATGCGGTACTGCTGAAAACAATCATGGAATTCAGCGTAACCGGGAACCCGGCCCGCTATGCCCAGATTGCTCAGGCTATGGGCGAGGATATTTCCGGAAAAACCGATCTTGAAGGGGCACGCCTGGCCGTTAAGTCCGTCGACCAGTTGACCCGGGACCTGCAAGTTCCTTCGATGCAGGAGCTGGGAATGGAAAAAGATAAACTGGAACAATTTGCGCCTAAGATGGCCGAAGATGCCATTATCAGCGGCAGCCCGGCCAACAACCCCCGCCAGGCCACCAAAGAGGAGATCATAGGACTTTATAAGATAGCCTACCAGCGATAAGGTTTCCGGAAATCAGGCTTTCAGCAGCGGGGTTGTGGACCGAATTCCAGACTATCCTGCTTCACAATCTGGACCTTTGTTACTGGTCCGAAAATATTCAAAAGTTCAAAGGTTTAGAGATTCCATCTTAGGTTCCTATTTTAGGTACATTGGCTCTTAAAATACTACAAGTCCGGCAATCGTGCAGCGTTTTTCGGGAACAGCCAGCCGCCCCACCCCCCGCGCAAGCGCAGGCACAAGCGCAGGCACACGAAACACAGGCGCAAGCGCAGGAATGAGTGCTCGAGGCTGGATTTTGAGCTTGCCGACTCTGATTCGAGAGTATCGCCATCCAGATTATCGGTGTTATATAGCCGCCGTAACTCCTGTCGTAATACCGGCCTTGCTGGTCGGGTTTTATCCCCTTATCATCGACGTATTCCTTAAAGCCTTTTTCCGCCGCCTTTTCTTTTTCTCTATCTTCGGCCAGTTCTTTTTCCGTGGCGGCAATTCGAGCCTTTATTGCCGCATCCTGGGCCTGTCGATTGCGGCGCACCGCAAGCACAATAAGCAAATAGATCAAAAAGAGGATTCCGGCAACTATGGCGACAATCACCCATGTGCTTGGGCCCTGACCTCCCGAAATAGGTGCCGTAGCCGATAAAAAACTGCCGTCCAGGCATTCCACCTTAACATTGAAGCGGCCTCCCCTGGGAAGGTTCGATTTTTCCCAGGTGAAGGTGTTGCCACTGGTCACCGGTGGCGGGTTGAGCAGAGAATAGGCCTCGGTGTTGACCGGTGAGACAAGGTTTATCTGCAAATGGTCGGTCACGGCATTGTCATACCATCCAGGTGTGAAGTCGATTCTCCACTTTTTCTCACTCGTCAACCGCTCCAGCAAGTTGCTCTGGAGGACGACAAATTGTACTTTAAAAGACTCGCCCGGCTGGTAGTCTTTATCCAGATTGACTCTGACTCCGGTGAATCCCCCCGAATTAGCGGCCGACACTCTGGCCGCTGCTCCGCTGTAGCTATCCACCGTGTAATCAGAGTTGGCTAAGGCGACGGTTATCCAGGGAATGTGGCCGCTGAGCACCTTCCATTCCTGTTGATAGGTCATGCGGACCTGACCACTGCCTTGCGGCTCAAGAGTCACTACGTAGTTTGAAATCTGGTAAGTACCGGTATCCGCTGCCGCAATGGCAGGAAGAACCATTATGAGAAAAACTAGGGCGAATATTCCAGCGGGCAGCCACCGTAGCATTGATTTAAATACTCGCATCCTGCACACTCCTCCTTAGCCTTCAGATAATCCCTTTCCCGAAAACCCTTGCTTACCGGGTGGTTCCAGATATTCGACCACGGGTCAGTTAGTATATTCCCGACCTTTTCTTTAAGCCATGACTGGCAGGGTATTACCGAGCCGTCAGGCTCGATAGTCAGGTTATATTGGGCCGCCGAACAGGACTTGGGACCGAAACCAAACTCCAAGGGGTTGAATTGTTTATAGCAGGTGGGAGAATACCATTCCAGGCGTATGCCCGCTTTGTCGGCTGCTTCCAGGGCTCGGGACAGCGTGCTTTTTAGCTCATTGAGCGGCACTTCGCTATTTTGTTTGCTGCAAGCTCCGCGGCCGCTGCAAATGATCGTATTACAGGCCATAATTTTTAGTCCCAGGGAAGGTCCGGTTCTTATCAAATCTGGGAAAACCGCGATATTATCTTTGGTCAGCGTTGTATTGGTAATAACCTCTAAACCGGACGCAATAGCCCCACGGATACCGTCACAGGTCTCCTGCCAGGCTCCATTCACTCCTACCATCCTGTCATGTACCTCCGGCAGGTGCGATTCGAGACTGACCTGCACATAGTCCAGGCTGACCCTGTGTAATTCCGGGGCCAGAGCTGTAAGTTTCCGGCCGTTGGTGATCAACCCGGTCACAAATTGCTGAGCATGATCGACCAGTTCTATCAGGTCGTTCCGGAGTGTGGGCTCTCCAATATCTCATTGGGGACTTCCGGGTATCTTTGCTTCATGCGGGCGGCGATATCCTGCTTAAAGCGGTCGGCATCCAGGTTATCGCTATATCCGCCCATTACATCGATGAAGGTTTCGACGAAATCTGCGGCGGTCCTGTTCAGCAGGAGGAGGTTCTGGCCGTTCACCCAGAGCATGTCAGGGTCTCCTCTTCTGAGATGTAAGCGCACCCCGGGGATAGTTAC